>JASGCF010000125.1 GCA_030054275.1 Limnohabitans sp.
CACGCCTTCGCTTTGTGCTGCAAGGTGAGCAGTGTGAGTTCGTGGCGACTGCTGGCGCGAACGGTCGACTCTTTGTGGTCTTCGGCGACGCCACCAATGGCACCGAGACCTACGGTGGCGGGCGATTTCTCGATATTCCGGCACCAGTCGATGGAAAGACGGTGATCGACTTCAATCGCGCCACGAATCCCCCGTGCTCATTCACTGCCTTCGCCACCTGTCCACTGCCTCCAGCGGGCAATCGTGTGTCGATCGCCGTCCACGCTGGTGAGCGCGTGCCACGATGACGACCCCGATGAGGACCACGATGACGACCCTGACGACGACCACGACGACAAAGTAGTTCGACGACAAAACGCACCGCAGCGGACAGCGCCAATCGGCCGTCCGCTGCGGGAACTTCTGCAATGCGTCTCCCTCGGTTCGTTACGGGCACGCGCCCCACGACGCGAGCAACAGTGAGAGGTCTGCCGAATCGGTGATGCCGTCTTTGTTCACATCGAAGGTGATGGTCGTGCCACCCCAGTTTGCGAGAACGAGCGAGAGATCCGCGCTGTTGACGATGTCGTCGCCGTTGAGGTCTGCGTTGCAATCAGCCACGGGCTCACCAATCTCTTCGAGTTCGTCGGCGGGAATGTCTTGCCAACCTGGCCCGGCGTACAAATCTGGATCGAAGTTGTTGCGGCTCCGCAGCATTTCGAAGCCCGTGCGAATCGGCTGCTCGTCGAAGAGCGACTCTGTGTCATACACCCACGCGACACCCGTTGCGCCGACCAACTTGCGCAGCACGCGCAGCGACTTCCCATTCGAGACATACAGCCGATCTCCGTCACCCGCCGAGATCGATTGCACGCTGCCGAGGCCCGGCATGTTCAACACGCCCCAAGTCGCGTTCGGATTGAGGCGACCAATGCGCCCATCACCACGATGACCAAAGTGCACGGTGCCGTCGGCAGCCACGCACATGGAAGAGCCCTCGCCGAGTGGAACGATTTCGGGAACGAGGAACTGTGCGCGCAAACCAAGTCCACGATCAAGTTGCGTGAGTTTGCGCTGATTCGGACTGAGCACGAAGAGTGAGTCTGTCGAGTCGTCGTAGCCGAGCGCCTCTGGTTGAAGGACGGCGGCGGTGTATCCCTCAAGCACGCCGGTACGCGAGATACAGAAGACTTTTTCGCCGTTGTGGGTGTAGAGCTGCCCATGACGGCCAACAACGATCTGCTGCAAGTCGCCGCTGATGTTCGGGTCTTCGACCGCGGATGAAGTGCCAGCAGCGAAATTCACGCGGCGAAGCTGGGTGGCGCCGGTCGTCAAACGCACGAGCGCGAAGGCATCGAGGCCTGCTGCGTCGTACACCACTTGTTTGACTTCCGCGACATCGGTGCCGAAATCAAAGTTCTGCGCGATGCCGCCGAAACCGGCGTCGCTCACCATTTCGATTTCCCAGTCTGCGGTACCCGTCTGTTTCCAAGTGAGCCCGCTGGCCGGCCGAATCGAGGTGTACCCATCGATGATGCGATGGACGCCATCCTTCAAGCCAAGATCAAGGTAACTGCGGTATCCGAGATCACCGAAATCGCGATACGCCACATCGAATCGCTTCGACTGAAAATCGCTTTGATAGTTGGCGCGAACGGCCCAACTCGTCTCATCTCCTTCGTCCTGCGCGGGATCACGCACCCAGAGTTGGATCGACGATAGATCGCGTTCGATGCGCGCGAGTGTCACAGAGTGCCCACCCTGACGCGTCACCAAGCCACCAGGGAGTTCCTTCCAACGGCCCCAGTTCAGACGCACAAGCCCGCCCAACACAGCAGCTTGACCGATGGTGTCGATGTTCGCTTCCTCGCCGTGTCTATGTTGCACGACAAACTTGCCTTGCGCGGCGGTCAGGTTCCACAGGCTCAAACCTTGGATGAGGCCAGCTCCCGTGGTTCCGTCGTCGTCTGTTCCCATGTATCCACCCATGAGCCCGATGAAGTCGGTCATGGTTTGATGATTGTCGGCATCGCGGTAATCAAGCGTGCCAGGCTGCACCATCGGGAACCCGTGGTGCGCCGCGTACCCGTACAAGTTCATCACAGCGGTCGGGACGCACGACATGTATCCATTCGCCGGAAGCCCCCAGAGTCGCCGCTGATCGTAATCGGGCATATCTGTGATGCGATATCGGCAGTAGAACGGCGCCCAGACGGCTTGCACGATGTCGGCCATCGCTGAGGTCGCGCAAAGTCCAGCGGCCGCGGCCATGGCCATAGATTGAATTCGGGACTGCAGACGGGGCTGCAGACAGGCCTTCATACGAGGCTCCGTGCGGCTGGAAATCCGGTTTGGGGTGTGCATGTGATCCTCTCTTTGGTTCATTCGGGCATCGCGTGGCACGCACCATCGTGGGACGAATCGGAGGGCCGCGCGCACCAGAATCAACAGATGTACTGCAGCGCCCCCTCCGAACGAAAGCAGATTTTCACAAAAGAGCCAAGGGAATCGTGAGAGATCGGTGGGCCCGGCGCGGAATGCGGTTGCCCCCTCGTCTGGGGCGCGTGCGGCCTGCACTGTGCCGCGAAACATCGTGAGGAGTATCAAGATGCGATCCATCATCGTCGGCGGCGGCGTCGGAGGCTGCGCGCTCGCAGCAGCCCTCTCTCGTTTTCAGTCCCCCGCTACGGGCCCACACGCGCGAGTCATTCTTGAGCGCAGGGCCACTGGCGCGTCGGGCGGCATGGGCTTCATTCTGATGCCGAACGGACTTGAGGCGCTTGCGTCGATCGCACCCGATCGCGATTGGGCGGCACTTGGTCGCACGATTCGCGTCGCCTCGCTGCGATCATCGGACGGCGACATACTGACAGAGCACAACCTCGAGCCGGCTGTGTGTGTTGCACGGGAACGCTTTCTGAAGGCACTGCGTGATGAGGCGTTCGCAGACGCGACAACCTGCATGTTGGAGGGCCGTGGATGTACCGCGATCGAACGAGACGCGCACGGTGTTGCGCGCGCTGTCACGCTTGACGATGAACAACGCATCGCCGGCGATGTGATCTTCGGCGCAGACGGTGCCAATTCACAGGTTCGACGCTCGCTCTTTCCGACCGCCGAACTTTCCGACGCAGCGATTCACGAGATTGTCTCCGTGGCTGACGCGCCAGATCTCGCACGCGAACTCGGCGCAACATTCCGTAAGTTCCATGATCCACGCGGCGGACTTGCCGTCGGCATGCTTGCAGAAAGCGCGTCGCGTGTCGTGTGGTTCATCCAGATGGATGCTGCACGACATCGTGTGACTTCGACAGACGCCTCATCGCTTGCCGCCTTTGCGGACGCGATGCTCGATGGTTGGTCGAGTGAGATCATGGAAGTGCTTGCAACAACGGATTTCAGCAAGTCGCATCTTTGGAAGACTCGCGATCTTGCGCCTCTCGCCGCACTCTCTGACCAAAACATTGCGCTGCTCGGTGATGCTGCGCATGCGTGTCTTCCCTTTACAAGTCAAGGTGCGAATGGCGCGTTGGTCGACGCTCTCTTGCTTGCGCAACTCCTCAAGGATGTCTCTTGCGCTGAGGGTGCGCGTGAAGCGTTTGAGATGTACTCGGCAGCGCGTCGACCGCATCATCGGCGCATGTTCATGGAAGGGCGTCGCTTGCGCGCGTCGTTCCTAGAGCCGCTTGAGCGTTGCGCGTCGGGCCTTGCGTCCCCTGTACTTCCACTCGTTGCGTGACGATCGTGATTGCCATGAGTGCATGCCGATCCATTCCACACGAGATCACGCGCGAATCACACGAACCGTGTGAACTCGATCCTCGTAGCGCGGTCACAGTCGATGGCCTCGCAACATGCGTCGACTGCGCGACAACTTCCTTTGCAGTCAGCGTGCAGACGGACAGCCTTGCGCATCGTTCACTGTTGCAACAGCAGGAATTCATTGGATACAGCGCAGGTCCCGCGCGCGAGGACCACTCGCAACATCAGAAAAGTTGCGGAGTGTCGACGCGGATGTCGCATGCCCGCGCGCAAACAACGCACGAGGTGATCGATATGCGATATCACACGGCTCAACTTACGACGGCCCCGAGGGACTTGCGCATGGACGCCCAAATTGCACGCGAACCAGACTTCGAAGCGCTGCGAAAGCGCGCGTTCAATTTGCGCTGGGCGGAGTGTCCGCCGGATGTGATTCCACTCACCGCTGCAGACCCAGATTTGCCCATCGCTCCAGCAATCACCGCCGCACTGGTGCGATACATCACGACGCCGCATCTCCCCTACGGACCCGCAGCTGGACTTCCCGAGTTCCGCAGTGCAGTCGCTGCACATTTCATGCGTACGAAGTCTGCGGAAATTGATCCAACACGAGTCATTGCTGCGAACTCCGCAGCGAGCGCGATCACCTTGGTTGCGCGTGAAGTTTTGCGCGCGGGCGACGAAGTTGTGGTGCAAGACCCAGTGGACTTTCTCGTTTCGGAAAGTGTGCGACGCGCTGGCGCGACGATACGCCTCTGGCGCGCAGACAACGGTCGATTCACACCGGACGGACTTCGCGACGCTTGGGGAAACCGCACGCGCGCACTCTTCGTGTGTCACCCACATAATCCGCTTGGAACATTGTGGTCGCCCGCCGAAGTTCAAGCGATTGCAGAGTTCGCGTCCGAGCGCGAAGCGACCTTGGTTTCTGACGAGGTGTGGTCTGATGTCGTGCTTGATGGCCGCAAGTTTCGTTCGTTTGCTGCCCATGGCGACGACACCTGTCACGCGTGGGTCGTACACGGCATGTCGAAAGGTTTCGCGATGGCCGGACTTCGTGTGGGCAGTGTGATCGCTCCCAGTCGCGCGGCAGCCGACACTTTTGTCAGCAACCAGGGATTTGCGCAGACGATCGAAGGAGTTTCGACGCTCTCACAGATTGCAGCCACAGCTGCGCTGCGTGATGCAGGCGCGTGGCACAGCGAGTTTCTTGCACATTGCGCGCGTCTGCGCGATCACGCCATCAAACGGCTTTCGAAACTTGAAGGTGTGCGTATTCCGCGCGCGCCAGAGGCAACATTCGTGTTGTTTGCGAATGTTCAAGCGACTGCGATTGCCGAAGATGAACTTGCTCGACGCATCGAACGCATCGCCCGCGTTCGTGTCGTTCCTGGAAGTCCGCGATGGTTCGGAAACGGCGCGGCAGGTCATATTCGCTTGAGTTTGGCCACCACACGCGAAGTACTCGACGAAGCGCTTGATCGCATGCAGGCGGCGTGGCAAGACATCCTGCACAACGCGGTGTGATGTCTCCGCGCGCTTCGGGCGCGGAGTCCGCATTTACGGCGCGAAGTCAACGATGTACGACTTCTTCCACTTTGGACGCCACGCACGCACCAACTCTTGATGCAGCGGATGCTCAAGGTATGCCTTGTACGCATCAACCGACTCGAACTGCACGATGATGCCAAGGTCGTAATCGCCGCTCACATTCGCGCGACCAATGTCGACCGGTGTGCCGCAGATATACCCTTTGACTTGAGGAATGTGCGGAAGTGCGCGATCACTTGCGGCGCGCATCGCTGGAATCTCGGCATCGTCGGCAAGATCGACCAGTACGACATGCTGGAGCGGGGCGCGCATGAATGGCGTGCGAGTGACAACTTCGCCTCTGTTTCCAGAGTAATCCTGCGTACAAGAGGCCAACATCGGAAGCGCAGCGCACGCAGCACCTCGCAACAGCCAACGCGGCGCCCAACACATCGGAACATACGGGCGTTCACGCGTCTCACACATGCTGTTCACTTGGGTTTGCAAGATCAGCGATCCTTAGTTTGCTGCGCGCAACGCTTCGATGCGATCTTTGTCTGTAGGCGTGTGACGCTCGAGCAAGTCTGCCAAGAGACGCCCAAGCGCTGTGCGATCTTCAAACTGCATGCGTGGCGTCACACTGCTTGGGGCCACAGTCGGAAGCGTCGCTGCGAGTCCGGCTGCATCTGCTTTCACGCCCTCGCCTTTGATCCACGCGAGATCGACGCGTTCAGGAAGTTCGGGCGTTGCGAAGTAGAGCCGCGTCGAAAGCGGGTCAACAACACGCGTAACGCCGTCATCTCCCACCACGGTCCATTCTGGAAGAACGATCACCAGAAGTTCCGCGTCATTCCCGCTACTCACTCGCTCTGCGGTTTGACCGCCACGAGCATCGCCTGCGAGCAAGACCGGCTCTGCAACTTGCCGCGGCATCACCATGGCGTTGGTCGAACGAATCACCATGACATGTCCGCGCGTCACGCTCGGCCGCTCTTTGCGCATCGTGTGTTCGTAGGGCTTTGTGAGTTCAAACGGAATCACCTCCAACACTTCCAGTACCATCGCAGGTGTCTTCGGAATCGCTGGCATGGATTCAATCTGCTGCACCACCGTTGCTGAGGCGGGCGTTGTTGGCTTCGAAACTTTCACATCTTGCGCGAAAATCGCGCTCGGAGTCGCCAATGCGAGAGAGGCAAACGAGGCAAATGAGGCACACGCCGCAAGCGCAGCGCCGTTGATGAACTTCCGTCGGATGATGCTGTGTGATGAGAAGCGGTAAGGCATGTTGCTGTCCAGAGAAGTTCCCGCATGCGTGCGAGGCGTTGCCGCACTTCGTGCGCTGCTGTTGTTCGAAGTTAGTTGCGTTCCAGTTGGAGATCGTCGATGACAAGTCGGCCCTGCGACGAGCCGTTTGTCCCACCGAATCGAACGATAATGGATGCGACACGCGAAAGATCAATCGTGCGGCCACCGGCCGTAAATGATGTCAGCGGAATGCGGATCGCTTCCATCGCGTTCTGCCATCCGGTGCCTGTGCCGTACCCCGTGCGTTGATACGGCTCTTCAACACCACCGGCGAAGGCTGTGATCGACACAGCGCTTTCTGTGCCGGTTTCATCGACCAACACCACCGTGAAGGTGAGATCCGCAAGCGAGGCAATCGTGTTTGGATGGCGCGTACCTTGCGATGCGCGCAGCGAGATGTAGCGACCAACACGGAAATCGCGCTGCGCTGCTGTGACTGTCCATTGAATCGACGATGCGGCAGTCCAATCAAAGACAGAGGCGCGCGTCGTATCGGTTGTACGCCCTCGCGTCGCACCGTTGAACGGATCGGTCGTGGCCCAAGTGAACGCTGTGTTGTTGTCGTTCTGAATACCTTCGCTTGGTGACGCAACGCCGGACAGGGCGACAGCGCCGCCGGAACTCGAAGTTGCCGTCGAGGTATTCGTTTGGAAGTTGTCGACCACGACCAGATCCGCGGGCGCCGGCTTCCACTCGTTCACGATGTTGGTTGTGGCCGCAATCGATGGAGTGCGCAGGCTCTCGATTTGTCGCCAGAGATATTCCTCCGTCGAAAGATCGCCCTCGATCACGCGGCGAATCATTGCGAGGATCGACGCCTTCGCCACATCTTGGGCTTCTGGACGCCCAACCGCTGTTCCAGCGGGACCTGCGAAATCGTCGAAACCACAGCAGTTGAAATCGTTGTGATCTGCGCCGTAGACATAGGTCGACTGGCGCAAGCCCTCGGCGCGCTCGAGCAAGTTGAAACTGTCAGGCACATCGGAGTCGGGGCATCCACACACATCGCCATCGGCAGAGCCGTAGAGCAGCATGTACGGAACACCGTGCGGGTTCGCGCTTGCTGTTCCGAGGAAGTCGGTCGGCGCGATCGAGATCACAAGCTTGATGTCGGAGGTTTGGTAGTTCGGCGAGGTGAAGGTTCCGTCGAACAAACGGTCGTAGCCGCGCGCGACACCCTCGCCGCCGCGCGAGTGGCCGATCCACACGATGCGATCGCCGTCCACGCGACCGTTGAGAACGCCGCCGCCGATCGTTCCGAGTTGCGCAAGGAAACTTTCGGTGTGCTCAAGTGTCGTGGTGGATGCAGTCTCGATGCCTGGCACCGTGTCGTTCTGATGGCTCATCACGACATATCCCCAACTCGCCAAGTGGGTGCCGAGGTAGTCGTACCACGCGTAGTTGTGGCCGTTCCCGTGCGAAATGACCACGAGCGGCCGTACGCCCAGCGTTGCAATCGCGGTTGGGTAGTAGATGCGCTCGAGTTCCATCGTGTCGATGATGTCTGCGTCGTTCACGTCGTACGAGGCGATCGATGTGGTTGCGTACGGTCCAGCGAGCGCGAGGTCCTTCACGAGCCAAAAGCCCGACGCATCTGTGGAGCCGTCGATGAGATCGCCGCCAGAGAGCACCCCGTCGCGATCTGCGTCGATCACGAGGTCGAAGCCGCGACCAGGACTCAGTCCTGTGCTTCCGACGATGCCGGTGGTTGTGAGCGCGACCGCAAAGGCTGTCGACGAGGTCGGAAGCGTGATCGCTTGCGCGGCGCCGCGAACATCGACGAGGGTCGTGTTTGCGGCCCACTGCGCAGCCGTCCGATTTTCGACGATCCACGCATCCACCGTCGTGCCGGCGACCGACGGAAACCGTGCTGGATCAACGGCAACCCGTACCGTGTCTGTGAGGTTATAGGAATTGAAAGGGACTGCGTACGGGAAGACTGCGACCGAAACAGCAGCGAGGTCGGTTTCGATCGGCGTTCCGACCGAGCATGCCCCCCACGCGCTGAGCATCACGGCGAGATCCTCCGCGTCCACGGCGCCGGAACCATTGACATCCCCCGTTCCAGCGTTCCCCCAGTTACTTAGGAGTGAGGCAAGATCTGCACCGTCGATCACGCCCGATCCATCGAGGTCTGCCGCGCAGCCAGCGTGCAAGGCGGCAGCCGTTGCTGCAGCGCTTGTGAGGCCAACCATGCGCACGACCCAATGGAGTTTGTGGGCTTTTCGATCGGCCCCGCCGCGA
>JASGCF010000126.1:0-4285 GCA_030054275.1 Limnohabitans sp.
ACGATCCGATCGTTGCGCCAGCGATCGCATTGGAAAGCACCGTCGGCAGATTTGAAATGCGCGCGAGTTCGAGCCATGCGCGAAGTATTGTTCCGCGCGACGCACGCGAGGTGTTCGACGCGGACGCCTGCGTTGTCATGTGCGCACCTCATCGGCGCCGCCGCTCGCCGAGTTGTCGTCGCCACCGTCGCCACCGTCGCCATCGTCGCCATCGTCGCCATCAATGACATCACCATCATCAATCGCATATCCCGCGCGCTCAAGCGCAGCGCGCGTCCATGCGAGCTCTTTCGCGATTCCTGCGGCAAGATCGCGCTCGCGAAGATGTGGTGGAAGCACGGTCCACGCATAGGTTTCAACTTCGAAAATCGGTGGATCCACCTTCGATGCCGCCGCAAATGCAGCGGGAATCTCCTTCGCGGTCGTCGAGAGCCGCGAGATTGCGTCGAGATGCACCGGCACATGAAAGTGCGTGCGCCAGAAGCCATCGGGCATCGCATCGAGCGCAAGGCCGAGATCTTCGAAGAAGCGCACTTCACCGGAACCAGCGAGAACGCAGGTCTGATGCATGTACCGCGACTCATCGAATTGCGCGAGCTCTGCGAGTTCCTTCGGTGCGCCGTGGCACGAAAGCGCTGCACTCACTTGGATCTTTCCAACGCGAATCGCGTTGCGTGCGTAGAGCTCGAGCGCTTCGTCTTGCTCTTCAAACATCACTGCGCTGTGGCAGATATCGTGACACACACCAAGATAGGTGCGGGTCTGCGCGCTCTGAAAACACTGATCGAACAAGCTGACGACATGCTCTGCACGATCGAGTAAACAGCCGGGTTCCGGTTCAAGATCGATCGTCACGCGCACACCTGTGCGATCTTCGAGTTCTGCGAGTCGCGCAGCAATCCACTCAAGTTGCGAGACTGCAAGTCCAACACTTGCGCCGCAGCCTTCGTTGGTGAAATCACTGCGCCAGCCAATCGGCACTGTTGAAATCGAAGCAGTGCGCGTACCAGGCTCAACAAGTGCGGCAAGAATCTTGGCAAGATCAAGCGTGAAGAGCGAGCGATTTGGATCTGCCCAGTGCGGGTGATAGACGCGCGTTTTCACTGTTTCGCCATGAAAGTCGCCGTATGGAAATCCATTCATCGTCCGTACAGCAAGGTTGCGCTCTTCGAGCCAAGCGCGAAATCGCACGATGCCTTCAGGTTCGGTCAGCAGATCACGCGCGCTTTGTGCAGAAAGCCAAAGGCCGATGCCAAGCGTTTGCCGCGTCTTTCTCGTTTCAGCGCGAACCAGTTCGCGTACTCGCACTGCGTGCTGATCGAGCATCGCCTTTGTGCGAGCAAGCGTTTCGCCCGGATGGACATTGGTGCAGTAGGCGAGTTCGGCGATCGGTTTCATAGAAGTTGCAGGCGGCCGCTTCCATTGTGCCACGGTTCCTGCAACGATTGGGCCTATGCGCACGACCACCGCGTTCTTCATCGGACTTTCGAGTGTGATCGGACTCGCGGGACTTGTTGCGTTGGCACCGCCGGCGGTGCCTTTGCGTGCCAGCGCGGACGCTTTCGTTGCGTCGCTCTCCGAACACGAGCGCGCCAAGTGTTTGCGACCACTTGGCGCAACGGAACGCACGAACTGGTACTTCGCACGAGGCGAGCGCGCAGGACTTTTCTTACGCGACATGGATCGCGACACGCGCGCTGCAACGCTGGCGCTTGTGGATCAGTTTCTCTCAACAGCGGGCCGCGAGCAGTGGCGACTTATTCGCGTCGTCGAAGCGATCAACGGTCGCAACGAGAAGGCTGCGGGTGTCACGCAGCCAACCTATGGCGACGATCTCTACGCGGTGCACTTCTTCGGCGCGCCAAGCGATCGTGCATGGGCGTTCGAAATCGAAGGTCACCACTTTGTGTTGCATGCCGCGGTCGTTGATAGCGTTGCAACAGTCACGCCCGTCTTTACAGGCTCCTTTCCGGCCGAAGTCGGTGAGGGCGCGGACAAAGGCACGCGTCCGCTTGGAGCGCCGGTCGCGATCGCCTTCGAACTCGCGCGCTCGTTCGACGACGCACAGCGCGCGCAAGCGCGCATCATGGAGAAGCCGCCCGCCGATGTGTTGTGGGCGGTCGGCGCTGACGCGAAGGCGCCCGAACCACGCGGCGTTGCACGCAGCGAGATGAACGACGCGCAGAAGTCGCTTGTCGATCGATTGCTTGCGGAACACGCCGGGCTTCTCGATGCGCGCGTTGCCGAAGCGCAGTTACGCGCGTGGCGCGCTGCACCTCTCGAAGATCGCGACATCGTCTTCGCGTTCGTCGGTGAAGCCGATCTCCACAAGCCGCACTACTATCGCCTCGCGACGAAGTTTTTCACGATTGAGTACGACTCAACCAACGCCGACGCATCGCATGTCCACTGCGTGTGGAGCGACCCGACAACCAACTTCGGAGGCGATGCATTGCGCGCGCATTTGAAGGCGGAGCATGGCGTCGAATCTGCTCGTACACAGTGACGAGGCTTGAGAACATTCACATGACAAAGTGCCACTGCTGCAGAAGAATGACGAGCAGCAAAGACATGAGTGCGCACGACACGCCCACACCAAGTGCGTGTCGAAGCCGTAGATAGTTCGCTGCCGCTGCAGACATCCAAATCGAAACAAGCACGGCTGTACACACAAGTAAGATCAAACCCGCGTTTGGATAGCCATACAGGGTGACGACTTCGAGTACCCAATCGCCATACATCGCACCAAAGTGCGGTAATGCGAACGACAGCGCGAGGATTGGAACAACGAGTACCGTCGAATAGACGAGCAGCCTGGCGAAGTGTCGCGGGCGAATGCGTGCTTGGCGAAGCGAGGTGGGAAGGAGGAACATCGAAAGCGGCGCGAGGAACACGCACGAAATCGCTGCAGTGGTGCTCGGAGTTTGCGTGGGCCACATGAGTCGTGGCGCAGTAGGGGTGAGCTGTGCCCAATTCATGCGAATCCAATTTGGCATCTGACTGGTATCAAAATCAAATCGCGTGCGCATGGGATACACGGCAAGGACGGCGAATCGCGCGGTGGTGCGAATCCACGCCAATGACCTGTTTTTCGGCGTGATTTCGAGTTCTCCGAACTCCAAGAGTTTGGCACCACTGAAACCCGTTGTCGGTGCGATGATCGCAAGCGCGAGATCCGCGGCGTTCTGACCCGTTGCATAGGAACCGCTCCATTGCGCGCGTGCCACACAGGCAGGAATCACGAATGCGAATCTCTGTCCCACAGCAACACCATGCAAGATGAGAGCAATGCCGATGAGAAATGCAATCGCACCGCGCTTCGAAATCGGCGTGGCGAGGTTGATCGAACGCCAAAAGTGAAACGGCCGCATGCAACGAACGAGCGTGCCTATCACACGACGCGGCATCCACAGCGACGAGTGCTGCGACTCGACGAACCACTTCGGCGAAACAGCATCTGCACGCAAACTCGCCCAGACAACGGGCAGGCCGCATTCCGTACACACACCCGCGTGTTCACCACGCGCTTCGGCAGCGTCGGCGTTGCCGTCGAGGTGATGGCCGCAGCGTGGACACTCAAGAGGTCTCTTTGGTTGCGGCAGATTCGGCGATATTTCGTGCTGCATGCTTATCGCGCATGATCAACAAGTTGCTTGACAACAGCAAGACCAGTTTCAGGCGCATCGGTGCGCTCGGGATGCCATTGCACACCGAGATAGAAGCGGCGCTTCGGATCGATGATTCCTTCAAGGACGCCGTCGTCCGAGCGCGCGATGACTTCGAAAGTGTTCGCATCGGCGAGCGCCTGATGGTGCCACGATTTCACCAGTCCAGACGAAAGCGGTGAGCCTTTCACCGCCTCGACGGGGTGAATCGAATCGTTGCGATGACGCTCGCCATCTGCGATCACATCGCCGAGATGTTGAATCAGCGTGCAGCCGCGATGGACGCCCATCAATTGCATGCCAAGACAAATGCCAAGCACAGCCTTGTCGGGCCGCGCGTCGAGCGCGCGCAGCAGCGCGAACTCCGCGTCTTGTCGTTCAACGGGCATGCACTCGGCTTTCGGATGCAGCGGAATGCCGAAGCGCGAGACATCAATGTCGTCGCCGCCCGTGATGATGACGCCGTCGACGCGATCAAGCATCTCCTCGCGCAGCGCTGCGTTTGGCGGCAGCATGACAGGAATGCCGCCCGCAGCCGCAACCATGTCGAGATACGTGCGGCGATTGCGCGCGTGATCGCCGACGAGATCCGCGGTGATACCGATGAGTGGGCGCTTCTT
>JASGCF010000126.1:4385-8813 GCA_030054275.1 Limnohabitans sp.
GAGCACCAGAGCGACGAGCGGGCGAAGCCCGATTGGAGCGCTCAAAACATCGGTCGATGTACATCAGATGGCTCCCTTTGCTGCGAGATCGACTGCGCCTGTCGCGCCCTTCATCGGAGCCTTCGCGATCGGATCGGTCGAGTGGTCGCTGAGGAGCTCGAGAATGCGTCGCGCGCGTTCGGGCTGTCCGTCGACGAGCACGCGGCAACATGCTTCGAGGGCGCGCACCCGGAAATCATCTGCACCTTCACCCTGTGCGCGATCAAATCGATCGAGAAATGCAGCGAGATCGATGGCCTTCGCGCGGTGCTCTAGGAAGTAGCGGTCTGCAACGGCGCGCTTGGAGATCGGCGGGGGAGTTTCAGTGCTTGCGTGCATGGGGGACATGGTAAACTCGCCCCGTGATCGAGCGCGTCGTACGAATCACCGAACTACACGATGACTGTGGGCCTGCCTTGGACCTCGCCTACTGGCTGTCGCGGCCTTCATCTGAGCGCATCGCCGAGGTGGAGCGGCTGCGCCGGCAGTACTACGGAATCCCTACCGATGGAACTTTCCCAAGACTTCAGAGAGTGGCTCGAGTGCTTGATCGCCACGAAGATTGAATGCATCGCGGACTGAGTTTGTGGTCGTCGGCGGCTACGCGCTTGCCCATCATGGCTGCCCTCGGTTTACGGGCGATATCGATGTGCTCATTCGTCCGACAGAGGAGAACGCCGCGCGTGTACTCGATGCGCTGCGTCGATTCGGCTTCGGTTCGCTCGACATTGGACTTGCGGATCTTTCGAACCCTGGACGCGTCGTGCAACTCGGATTTCCGCCACAGCGCATCGACATCCTGACCAGTATCGATGGTCTCGACTGGTCGGAGGCGAGCTTTCATCCGTCCATTGATCGTGCGGGCGGAATCGAGATTCCATACATCTCACGAGAAGCGCTTCTGCAGAACAAGCGCGCGAGCGGCCGACTGAAGGATCTCGCAGATATCGAGGCGCTCGAGGGCCGCGTTGGACGCGCGTTCTAACGCTACGACAACTCCACCGCCGCTTGTCGCACAAGCGCGTGGTCGAGTTCATGCACTTCGAATCCGTGACCAACGCCGCGCAGCATCGTGACGGTCAGTTTGCCGCCGAGGTGCTCGCGGAATTCATCCGCGCCGGCGAGAAGCGCCGCGTGATCTGCGAAGAGCGCGTGGCGCATGGGGAGGCCGAGTGCAGCGATCACCGCGCGAATCCGCGCGAAATCAGCGTCAGAAAGCCATCCTTTGAGATTCGAGTAGCGGCAATCGAGAAGAAGACCAAGCCCAACCGCATCGCCATGTGAGATCGAAAACGCGCTCATCGACTCGAGTCGATGCGCAGCCCAATGCCCAAAATCAAGTGGGCGCGCTTCGTTCGCTTCGAATGGATCGCCGCCGTCGATGATGTGACGCAGATGAAGTTCGGCACTTCGACGAATTGCCGGATTCGCGACTGCGCCATCGCGCGAGGCGATGCGCGCTGCGTCGCGCTCGAGGCGCTCGAAGAATGCAGGATCTTTCAGAAGTGCGATCTTCACCGCCTCGCTGAAACCAGCGCGATAGACAGCGTCCGGCAGCGTTTCGAGAAGAACCTCGTCGCAAAGCACCGCATACGGCACCGCAAACGCGCCGACGAAGTTCTTCTTTCCGAAGCGATTGATGCCGTTCTTGACGCCCATCGCAGCGTCGTCCTGCGCAAGCACGGTGCTTGGCATGCGTACGAGGCGCACGCCGCGATGCGAGATCGCTGCGCCGTAGCCGACCGCATCGAGCATGGCGCCGCCGCCAATCGCGATCACGAAACTCTTGCGACAAATCTTGTGGTGGTTGACGAGTTGGAGCACGATGTCGGGAATCTCGTGGCTCTCTTTCGCCGTCTCGCCGCCAGGTATGGCCACGATTTCAACGAGTTGCGGCAGTGATCGTCCGCCGGCTGTAAACGCTGCGCGCAGTCGATTCGCGATCTCGCCTTCGGTCGCCTGCAACAGTCCACTATCGATAAACGCGACTGCTCGACGCGTTGCGATGTCGGAGTCGCCTCCAAAAACATCACGCAATGCTGGATTCGCCAAATCGAAAGCGTCGCGCGTGAAGCGCACGCGATGCGCGAATCCAAGCCGCACCTCACTATCGAGGTTGGTTGTTTGGAGTTGACTGGAATCGGCGCGTTGCACGAAAGGCTCTGGAAAAGTTTGAGGTTGACCAACGCAGATGGGATCGAAAGGGTAGTCATTCGCGCGAACTTTCGGTGAGTCCGAAAGTGAACCGCCCTGGCACGGAAGGATGCCAGGGCGGTTCGAACCTTGCTGCGTGGGGGGCTTCGCAGCAGGGCCCACATGCCAACGCGACATGTGAAATTGGGTCACTGTTGGGGTTTAGCGGCGGCGCATGCCTTTCCGGCTTGGTTCAGGTGTGTTCTGTGCAGACGCATCGGAAGGTGCAGCGGGTTTCAACAGGAGGAACCGCGCGCGGCCCTCACGCTCGACGAGCACCGGAACCGACGCACCCTCTCTCATGGCGTCCATCGCGGCGTTTGCCTCGTCGAGCGTGCGAGCGTTGCGTGCACCAACGCGCCGGATCACATCGCCCGGCTCAATTCCTGCGGCTGCCGCAGGTCCCTCTTCCTCGACGCGCTCAACCACGAGCGCGCCATCCTCCGCCGAGATGCCGAGTCCTGCAGCGTCGCTTGCGGAGAGTTCCGTCAGCGACATTCCGAGCCGATCAAGCGCAGATGCAGGCTTCGATTTTTCGGGGGTCTTTCCCTTTGCATGTGTCTTCGCTCGCTTGTCGTCCTCGCGTTCAGCCAATGTGGCGCTGAACGCTTCCTTCTCGCCAGCGCGGAATGCGGTGATTTCAAGCGCACTGCCTGGCTCACGCTGGCCGATCGTGGCGATGAGTTCACCCGGTGTGCGAATCTTTGCGCCACCAACTTCGGTGATCAGGTCGCCAGCTTCCAATCCAGCGGATTCCGCCGGCGAACCTGGCACAACTTGATTCACAACAACGCCAATCGCGCCATCCGCGCCGAGGCTTGCAGCCATGTCGCCATCTGCGGGCTGCACCGAGATTCCGAGCCAACCGCGTGCAACTCGGCCGTCTGCGATGATCGATTCGACCACGCGCTTGGCCACGGCGCTTGGCACGGAGAATCCGATGCCGTCGTTGCCGCCGCCCTTTGACGAGATGCAGCTATTGATGCCGATGATTTCGCCGTCGAGATTCGCAAGCGGTCCACCCGAGTTTCCGGGGTTAATCGCAGCGTCGGTTTGAATGTAGTTCTCGAAGGTTGCAAGACCAACATCACTGCGACTGGTCGCGCTGACGATGCCGGCGGTCACAGTCTGTTCAAGACCAAACGGAGCACCGATGGCAACAACCCAGTCGCCGATATCAAGTGCTGCACTGTCGCCGAACGACGCTGGCTCGCGATCTTTCATCAGTTCCTTCGCGTCGTTCGCAGTTATTTTCAGCACCGCGATGTCCGTGCCCGGATCAAGTCCAACGACTTCGGCTTTCGCAGTGTGGCCATCTTGGAACACGATCTCGATCTCGTCGGCGTCGGCGACCACATGGTTCGCTGTCACGATGTAGCCGTCCCTTGAAATGACTGCACCGGTTCCAGTGCCGCGTGCGGGTCCCTGCTTCGGGCGCATGCCGGGCGGAGCCTGCATACCCGGAAACTGCATTCCGGGCGGAAGTTCCATGCCGGGTGGAAGCATGCGGCCGAGGTCGGGTGACGCCGACGCCGACGAGTTCGTAGAAGGGTTGGTGGTGGTGTTGATCGTCACAACGCTTGGCGCGAGTTTGCGCGCAGCGCTGCGGAATGCGCGAGAAAGTCCGCGGGCTTCCGACTTCGCTTCGGTTTCGACGCGCGCCGCTGCGACGCCTTCGGTCGCGGGACTGGCCGCGAAGATTGGCGTGCATGCAAGCAGAACACCGGCTGTCGCGAGCGCAGAGCGATTGGCGATGCGGCCCACAAAACCGTGAGTGTGTCGATCGGTGCATCGTTCTGCGGTGCGAGATTGTTCAGTGATGTTGCGAGTGAACTTGTTCATGGTGACCTTCCGTTCTTCGTGACTTTTCGTTCTTCGTGTTCTTTCATTCTTCGCGGCGTCCACACTCGTTTGATCGCAGTTGATGACAAGATCAATCCGCGAGGACGACACATCGCACGCACCCCGTGCGACTGTTGACGCGACAACGATGGTTCGAGAAGAACCTCGCCGCCTCAGAACTGGCTG
Organism: Limnohabitans sp.; assembly: GCA_030054275.1. Taxonomy (GTDB): domain Bacteria; phylum Planctomycetota; class Phycisphaerae; order Phycisphaerales; family SM1A02; genus QWPT01. Next base: position 8,646 of record JASGCF010000126.1, read on the forward strand.
TCGTTCTTGCGAGAGTTTTGATGAGCGTGTCGCACCCGCAGTTCCGGACCTCCGTCTGACGGACGGAGCGGCGCGCGCTTGACAGACACTCGTACGGCGCACGGTCAGGTGGGTTCGCGAAATTGAAGATTTGCGAAAAACGGCGTTATTCGCGCTTGCCGCGCGAAA
>JASGCF010000127.1 GCA_030054275.1 Limnohabitans sp.
CCGCAAATCGCAAGTGGGAAGGTCCACGGGGCAATCACGGCCGCAACGCCGCGCGGTTGATACCACTGTTCATCGAGTTCACCGACAAACTTGCCCAAGCGCTCGGCTGCGAACAACTTCGCGCCTTCTCGCGCGTAGTACTCGCAGAAATCAATCGCTTCGCAGACATCTGCATCCGCTTCGCGCCAGACTTTGCCCGACTCTTTCACGATGATCGCTGAGAGTTCGTCGCGGCGCGTGCGCATCTCAGTCGCGGCGGCAACGAGCACTGCAGCGCGCGTGGCGTACGGGCTGTCAGACCACGCAGGGAACGCAGCGTGCGCGGCAGCAACAGCGCGTTTCGCATCGTCTGCAGTGCCAGCATTTGCGACCGTTGCAACCGAAGCACGGGCAACAGCGGCAGCAAAATTCGAGCGGGTCGAGGCCTCTGCGAAGTTCCGCATCGGTTCGGTGAAGAACGGACGACCGTTCGCGATTCCAACGGGTGCAGCGCTCAGTGCGTGGCGCTCTGGGCCTTGCGCGATGCGCTCAACGCCCGGATCCGAATCGAACGCGCGATGCGGGCTTGCGAGCAATTTCTCGGCAGATGCGTTGTCTTTGAAGCCCGCCTTCAGCCATGACTCGTTCGAACTGTTCTCAAGCAAGCGGCGCACGAGGTAGGCCATACCTGGAATCAGTTCGCCGACGGGGCAGTACTCGCGCAGCCGCAGATCGAGGTCAATCGCAGCGCTCTTCAGTTGATCGCCCATGCCGTAAAGCATCTGCAACTCGAGCGCAGACTTCGGAAGCCCGCGCTTTTCGAGCGCAGCGAGCGTCGCCGCAATCGAGCGCGCATTGTGGCTTCCAAGCGCGAGTTTCACGCCGCCCTCACCCTTGGTTGCCGGAGTCGACGCGACAAACGCTGCAGCCATGCGCTCGAAGCTCGCGTCGGTGTCGACCTTGCGGCTCCACACCGGAACGGGCCAACCTTGTTGTTCCGCGTTGATCGTTTCGTAATCCCAATACGCGCCCTTCACCAATCGCACCGTCACTTGTCGACCAGTGCGCTTCGACCAATCGATGATGCGTCGCGCGTCATCGTCGCCGGAGCGCAAATACGCCTGCATCGCGAGGCCTGCATGGAAATCATGCTTCTCGCAGGCACGCATGAAGAGTTCGAGGGTCAAGTCCTTGAGCGCGAACTGCTCCATGTCGAAATTGACGAAAACGCCTTTGCGCTTCGCTGTTTCGAGAATCGGACCAAGCGCCTCAAGCAATCCGCGAATCGAACCTTCGGTATCGATGGGGTCTACGCGCGCGGAGAGCGAACTGATTTTGATCGAGACATTCGTGCGTGGAATCGCGCCGAGGTGATCGCTTTCAAGTCGAGGATTTGCGCCCCACGCCGCAACGGTTGAAGGCAGATTCTCGATGAGATCGAGATACTTGCGGCGATACGCTTCGGCCTCGTCGTCGCTCACGCACGCTTCGCCAAGCAGGTCGACCGAGAAGCAAAGGCCAGAATCCCAGATCTTTTTCAGACTCGGCAGCGATGAGGCAGCGTCGGTGCCACAGATGAATTTCGACGCCATCGATGTGATCTGCGTCGACATCGTCTTCGTGACGACGCCCTTCATCAAGATGCCCGCCTTCAACGCGGTAGCGACAAACGGTGGTGGAGTGACACCCGGCTGCGCGAGGTAATCGGTGAGGTGGTCGTAGACCGCGTCGTTATCCTTCAGCGTTGGGAAGCAATCGACAAAGCGGAAGATTTGCACCTTGAACGCTTCATCTTGCATGGCCCAATCCATGAGGCCTTCAGACCACACGGCAAGCACATTGGTCTTGGCGCTTCGCGCGCGCTGGAGGAAGTCCGTTCCGATTGCGACCGTGCGCGCTTCAAGCGCGGGGTCGGCGGGCGCCACGACTCGACCTTGAGGTGAGGTCGGTTGCGACGGTGCGGGAGCGGGAACGGACTTTTTCGACTTGAAAAACAGCGCCATGGTGAAGGGGCACAGTATAGATCCGCGCAGAGGCACGGCGGCCGCAGGAAATCCGTGAAAGCGAGCGGTGGCGAGCCAGTGGGGCGCGACAGAGCGAACTCGTCCATCGCGTTTCGGCGGTCACGGGCGCATGTGCGAGGTCGCTCAATAGGCGGGTTGACCAGCGCCGAGAGCAGCGATGGCACGGTTATAGCAGCGAATCGTGCGAGTGGCTGCGCCGTCCCAATTGATCCCGCGGATCTCAAACGAGCCATGCTCGACCAGTTGCCTTGAAAGCGGTGGGTGGCGAAGGACGGCGATAATCTTGTCCGCCATATCTTCGATGTCCCAAAAATCGACCTTCAGCGCGTGCATCAAGACCTCGCTGACGCCAGATGATTTCGAGATCAGTACCGGCACATTGTGGCTCATGGCCTCAAGTGGTGCGATACCGAATGGTTCGCTGACGCTCGGCATCACATACAGATCGGCCATGGCAAACACACGCGCGATGTCACGACCGCGCAGAAACCCGGTGAACAGCACCTTGTTTCCGATGCCTAGCTGCGCTGCCATCTCAATCATGCGCTGCGCTTGATCACCAGATCCCGCAACCACGAACTTCACATTGTCCATGTACTCGAGCACCTTCTTCGCGGCTTGGATGAAGTACTCGGGGCCTTTTTGCATCGTGATTCGGCCGAAATACAGCACGATTTTGTCTTTCGAGTGGATCGGTTGTACGCCTGCGTCTGCTGGATTGAGATCGACGCCGTTGTAGACGACATCGATCTTGGAAGCATCGACACCGTAGCGGTTGATGCACACATTCTTTGTGAGCATGCTCACCGCAATCGCGCGCGTTGCACCGTGCATACCGCGACGCTCAATGTTGTAGATCTGTTGGTGTGGAGTCTCGCCAGAGCGGTCGAACTCTGTCGAGTGGACATGCACAAGCAGCGGTTTTCCCGACAGTTTCTGCACGGCGAGGCCAGCTGGATAGGTGAGCCAATCGTGCGCGTGAATGACATCGAAATCGAGTCCACGCGTTGCATCCACGACGAAGCGGGCATAGCGATCTGCCATGCCGAGCAGGTCGCCCGAGTAGTCCGCCGCATCGGCACCACGCGCGGAGGCCGCCTCCTTTGGGCGATCGGCCGTTTCAGGCAATGCAGTTGCCAGCGCGTGATCGACAGGATCTCGCGTGAGTTCAGGAAATGCGCCAGCTTTGGCGAGCGTTCGAATGCGCTCGATGCTCCAGCCAGCTTCACGCATCATGCGTACGCTCTCTGCGACGCGATTGGGCGTGGCGACTCCGCGAGATTCGTACACCCCGTCGAACGCACCAACTGCGTTGGGCAACTCGATGAATCGCGTCGAGTTGAATTCTTCCACGATGCGAGTCCACGCTTCGCGTTCCGAACTGGTCAACTGCGCTTCTGTTGGTTGCAATGCCGCGGTTGAGGAGGCGGTCGATGCTGTGGGTTGGAGTCCGACGCGCGATGTTGCGTGCGGTTTCGCGGGGACAGGCGCGTTCGCTGTGTCGTTTGTCTTCGGCTGAACGCGTTCGATGATCGAGCCAGGGCTCACCAATCGCACATGCGATGCGCTTTCAGAGGGCACGGATTTCGGCAGGACAAACGAAACCTCGACGCCCTGACGATCAAGTGCTTTCGTGAGGCCGTAGCACGCAGTTCCCAACCCGCCAGTAATGAACGGAGGAAACTCCCAACCAAGCATGAGTACGCGAAGTGCCATCCCGATTCCGACACCTTCGGCGCCGCTGCGCCTTCTGCAAGTTCGAATCCGTCCCTCTCACGCCCGCTGCTTCAGCACACTCTGTGCGTCGGCAGCACTTCCGCTGATCTACTGTTCGTCATCGCCACCGCCCACATCCCCAAGCGCCCGAAATGCAGCCTCGTAGGCGAAGAGAAACTTGGCGATGAGTTCGGTCGATGGGTTGGTTCCTTCGACGCTCACGACATTCTCGAAGGTGTACAACTTGGCGTCATCGCGAAAATGACGGATGGTGGGAACCTTTCCGCGCCAACCAAGTTCCGCGAGTTCTTCTTCGACAAGTTCCTCAATCGGGTCACCGAAGTGCATGAGGTCGGACTCAATCGACTCACTGAGCCAGCGGTCGGGTGTGGCAAATCGCACGGTCCAACCGCGGTCCGTCGCATGCACTTCGTACCACGCTGGTTCGGGGCAATCTTTCGCATGGCAACGGATGCGATCTGAGAGTGACTCAACACCAGCAAATGTTCCGCGAGCGGTGGCGGCTGCAGCCAATGCAGCCAGCGTTGGCTGGGTCGCTTCGGGTGTACAGGGAGTTGGAACTGGGTTCGTCATGATGGGGTGTCCCGAGGGTCACGCAGTTGCGCGCTGTTGGCGCTTTCTCAGGGATGCAGTTTCGGACAACTTCGACGCGGGACCGACAACCCCGCCACAGCCGCACGAAGGGCGGACATGGTAGCGGTTGAGGGGCGGGAGGTCGACAACGCTGCGGCAAGAGGGCTTGTTTCAGTTGTTTGTATATGTTTGCGGTGTTTGTCCGCAGGTAGGCGGTTCGGTTGGCGATCAGGGAAGCGTTCGCGATCGAGGCCCCATGGCCACTCTCGTTGTGTGAAGGGGGTTGGATACGCAAACCGCGCGAAATCTGCGCGCATCTGACCTGCCAGCAAGTTCGATGGGCCGCGCGCATTACCATCGCCGCCGCAAGGAGGCACCATGGCAGAACGCACGCAACCTGATGCACTCAACAAACTCCAAACGGGCAGCATCGGCAGTGGTGCGTCTGTCGCGGAGGCGCGTTGGACCGTGCGCGCCTTACTTGCGTGGATGATTCCGTTTCTGACATCGAAAGAAGTCGACAGCCCGCGCACGGTTGCTGAAGTGTTGTTGTCGCATGTCTTGCGCGTGGAACGGTTGCGGCTTTATATGGAGCCAGAGCGCGAACTTGCAACCGATGAACTCACACAACTGCGCGCACTTGTTGCGCGTGCTGGTCGGCATGAACCCGTGCAATACCTCGTTGGCGCGTGGCCCTTCTTCGGACGCGACTTTGAAGTCGCACCGTGCACGCTGATTCCGCGACCATGCACAGAACTCTTGGTGGAGCGCGGATTGGCATGGGTGCGTGAACGCGCTGCGACTGTGCCCGCAAACTCGCTCGACATCCTTGACCTTTGCACGGGATCTGGTTGCATCGCGATTTCGCTCGCGCTTGGCGCGCGCGCTATTTTGCGCACAGAGGGCGTCGGCTGCAGGCCGCTGCACGCGATGCCGGCAAGTGCTACAGCCACAACGCCAGCGCTTCCAGTGGTCCGCGATCTCGCTCGTTTGGATGATGAGGCGCACCCGTCTCAACAAGAGCCATCAAGTGCAGCGATGCCCAGCGAAGACTCGTCATCGCAGCACGCGAAATCAATGCGTGCATCCATCATCGCAACAGACATCATTCCTGAAGCGGTGGAGCTTGCGAAACGCAACGCAGCGCGCCTTGGTGCTGCGGTCGATTTTCGTGTTGGCGACCTTTATCACGCGCTTGATGAAGCGCAGCAGTTTGACCTCATCGTTTCCAATCCGCCATATGTGACCGACGAGGAATACGCGGCGCTTGATCGAAATGTGCGCGAGTATGAACCTGCGTCAGCGCTTCGAGGCGGAGCCGATGGTCTTGAGTTTGTGCGCGCGGTGGTGGCAGGCGCAGAAAAACGGCTAAGAAGCGGTGGGCTTTTGCTCGTTGAGATTGGTTGGAAGCATGGTGATGCCGTGCGCAAACTTGGCGGACGCGCAGGATGGCGCGATGTAGAGGTTCTGCGCGATGGAGATGGTCATGAGCGCGTTCTGGTCGCGTGCCGCGCGTAAGACGCACCGTGGATGCCCGCAGAACCGTGAACACCCCTAGAACCGTGAACACCCCTAGAACCGTGAACACCCTTGGAACCATGTACACCCTTGGAACCATGTACACCCTTGGAACCATGTACACCCTTGAAAAAATGTACACCCGCAGAACTTCGCGTCGCTCTTCCAACACACTTTCGACAGTCGATTTTCTTCGATGTTCTTTTGAGGCGCCCGCTGTGCGATCTCTCGAATGAGGCCTCACGCCCGCATTGGTCGCGCAGCAAGTGCTTTGCGCGCCTCGTCAAGCAATTGCGCAATTTCAATGGGCTTGAAGAGGAAGCAATGCAAGCCCTCTTGGCTTGAGCGCACGATCGAGTGATTCGGGTCGTAGCCGAATGCTGTCATCAGGATGACGGGCGTTTCTGGGCTCGCGTCTTTGGTCGCACGAAACACTTCGTATCCGTTCGCATCCGGCATGCGGATATCAGAGATCACAAGGTCGAAGTGCTGGCCCGAGTTCGCCCGCGCACGCAGCAAAGTGATCGCTTTCAGCCCGTCTGGACATTCTGAAACAATCGCGCCTTGTTGCTCGAACACTTCGCGCACCGTGGTGCGGGTTGTCTCATCGTCATCCGCAACAAGCACAGTGCGACCTGCAAAGACCGGATCAACTTTCCCCTCGCGCATGAACTCTTCTGCGCCAAGAATGCCGCGCTGGGCAATACCCACATTGCGCAAGAGTTCATCGAGTCGGGCAACATGTTCGACCATACGAAGTGCGCGTTCGCGCGCGGTTTCATCGATGGCACTCGTATGAAAGGCACGCGCATCATTGGCAAGTTCCGCAAGCGGACCCGCAGCTTCGCGTGCAAGCGTCGCACTCATCGCGCGCAGCGTGTCGCAGCGCTCCGCAACCAAGAGGTCGAGCGTTTGGAGTGCCAACGCAACATAACGCCCAAGAAGTTCTGCGCCGATGCGATCTTCATCGTCGAATCTCGCAAGTTCTTTGCTTTCGACATTCAAGACCCCAATCACCCGCTCGTGCATGCGAAGTGGAACAGTGAGCGTACTCTGCGCACCCGGTAAACCGCGGATGTAGCGCGGTTCCTTCGAAACATCGGTGCAAACGATGCTCTCACCGGTTGATGCCACGATTCCGCTCAATCCGTTTGCCTCGGTGCGCGCGAAGATGCGTTCACCGATGCCAAGTGGTACGAGGCCCGAACAAAACACGAGTTCCAGTTGCCCAGTACGGCGTTCCGTGAGGCGGTACTCAAAGTGATCGAAGCCGAGCACGCTTCGGGTTGCGCCTACAACGCGAGATTCAAGTGCGCGCAATCGTTCTGGCGCTGGTTGCGAGCGCAATTCCTCGACATCGATGCGCAGCAGTTCGGAACCAGCGTGGTCGACCGCGTCAAGACGATCTTGCACTTTGCGCGTGGCAGTGGCGTCGACGAGAAGCGCGACAGCCGTATGGATGGCGGTGGAGGGGGAGGACTGTGTTGCCCCATCGGCGACAGTGCTCATGATTCCAGCCGTGTTTCCAGTCGTGTTTCCAAATGTGGGAGAAGCCGTCTGGGCGCCCGACGCCTCGGGCACCATTGGCGTCATGATCACTTCGTACCACGATCCATCGGAGCGAAATGCACCGCGCAGCGTTCGAGCAGCGTTCGGAAGGCGCTGCCAAGCTCGGATCGCTTCAGTGCAGGTATCGGCAAAGCGACGCATGGTTTCAGGCGACTGTTGCGCAAGGCCGTGATTCATCCAAACCACTTCACCAGTCGCCTCGACGATGCCCACACCTTGTCCGAGCAGTTCAAGCGTGCGTGATGCTGGGTTCATGGAATTGGAACCTCGCGCGATCGCGGTGGCCGAATGATCAACCGCAGGCTGACGACTTGGTGCAGGCGAATCTTGTGGCTTGTCATCCGTGGACATGCGGGTATCCATTCGCACTCGCCAAGATGCACGCGATGAACCGCGCGCGCTCCCAATCGAGTACCACCTCAATTTCCGCGCCGTGGCTCCATCCAACGACGAGGACCGATTGCATGTGCGGTTGAGCCGCACACCGCAGTCGGCGAATTGGCAGTGTAGGGTGAATGCCGCGGTTGCTGCGTTCGGCGATCATCAAACCGAGCTCAATCATGAACGGCTTTCCATCATCAGGGCGCTCCACCAGAAGGGCCTTCCGTGCGACCAATCGGTACACTCTGCCGCCACTGGAATGACCCAAAAGGTTCCTCCAACCCCCAACCGCATTTCCGATGCTGGCGCCCTTGAAATCGAGGCCTCGCGCGGTGCATTCGGCGTGGTTGCAAAGGGTCTTGGGAAGCGCTTTGGAGCGGTCGTCGCGGTGCGCGACGCGTCCTTTCAGTTACCAACGCGCGGCGTGGTTGGGTTGCTCGGACCGAACGGCGCCGGGAAGACGACCACCATTCGCATGATTGCTGGGGTCTTGGTACCGGACGAAGGCGAACTTCTCGTGGCCGGGCTCGATGCGCGCAGTGCTGGCCGAGACATTCGTGGTCAGATCGGCTACCTACCCGAGTCTGCGCCGCTCTACCCAGAACTGACCGTGCGCGAATATCTCGTGTTCCGTGCCCGCATTGCGGGTGTCTTGCGAATGCGCGCAGCGATCGACGACGCGATGCACGCCGCCGATGTTGCCAACTTCGCTGATCGATGTTGCGGAACACTTTCAAAGGGCATGCAGCAGCGTGTTGGACTTGCAGCAACGCTGCTCGCAGATCCGAAAGTTCTGATTCTCGATGAACCTTCTGTTGGACTCGATCCGCAGCAAGCGCAGTCGTTTCGGGCGCTTTTGCGCACACTTGGTGCGTCGCGGTTGGTGCTCTTGAGTTCACACATTTTGTCGGAGGTTGAGGATGTGTGTACGCGACTGGTTGTGATTGCGCGCGGCCAAGTGCTGGCGGACACATCGATGGAGTCGTTCCGTGCGCGCGCGATCGGCGGCACAAGACTCTTGATCGAGAG
>JASGCF010000128.1 GCA_030054275.1 Limnohabitans sp.
GTAGATTCTTCCAAGTCGTTTCGTGAAACTTCCGGACGGCGCGATTTCAGTCGACGATGCGTGGACTGTGCGAGGGAGTGGATCTTCTGAGACGCCGTATGAAGTGTCGTGGGAGTATCTCTCGAGCGCACAAGACACCTACACACCGCGTCTTGGCGAGAAGAAAATTCCAGCGCGTATTGCGTTTCTTTCGGGGAAGCGCGTACGCATTTCGGGATATCTCGCATTTCCGTTGGTTGCTCCAACGGCAAGCGAATGCTTGGTCATGCTGAATCAGTGGGACGGCTGCTGTATCGGTATCCCGCCCACGCCCTACGACGCGATCGAGGTCAAACTCGCCACCGAACTCAAGGGTTGGAAGAAGCACACGATCAACTTTGGTGCGGTCGAAGGCACCTTCAAGGTTGAGCCCTATCTCGTCGAGAATTGGCTCGTCGGGCTCTACCTTATCGAGAACGCGAAGATCAACACCGAACTCTGATGCGTGTTGTTCGACGCACGCGCTCGCTCGGCTATCCTCCGCGCTATGTCCATTGCGTCATCTGCTTCGCTTGCAGCGTGCATCCTTCTTGCGTCAACTCCCGTCACAGAGAGTAGATCGCAGCAAGATGTCCCACCAGTTTCGTCGCCATCTGAAACAGCAACCACACGAGAGCGTGGCGCGCTTGCTCCGGCTGCATTCGACAATGCCAGCGCGATCGCGCAGCGCTTGCGCGACATCGCAAGCACACTTCCCACGCGCGCGGTGGTGCATCGCATCGGAACATCGCGTGAAGGTCGCGCGATTGAAGTCCTCACGCTTGGGAACCTCGACGCGGCGCATCGCGCTCCCGAGATCTTGATCGCTGCCGGACTCGACGCAGAAAATCTTGCGTCACCAGAGCAAGCGCTCGAAACTGCGCGCCACATCATCGCGACAAATCCTGCTCTCTTGGAGTCGGTCCGCGTGCATGTGATTCCGCTTGCGAACCCAGATGCGCGCGACGCTGCGCTTCGCGTGTCCACACCGCGTGCAACCAACACGCGCGCCATCGATCACGATCGTGACGGCACCATCGACGAGGATGCTCCGACAGATATCGATGGCGACGGTCTGGTGCTTACCATGCGACGCGTCGCCCCCGCTGGCGTCACCGCAACACACATCATCGATCCGGTTGATCCACGCATCGTTCGCGCACCGAACCGCGAGAAACGCGAGATTGCGACGCACGACATTTTCACCGAGGGACGCGACATCGACGGCGACGGCCTTGTTGGTGAAGATCCAGCGACGGGCGTTGACCTCGACCGCAACTTCCCGCATCGCTGGCCCGAGTTCTCCGCCGAGGCTGGCCCGTATCCGCTCAGCGAACCAGAATCACTCGCGCTTGCGAAATTCGTGCGTGACCACCCAGGGCTTGTCAGCGCCGTTGTCTTCGGGCGACACGACACGCTGGTGTCGTTCCCAGATACAAAGGATAAAGACTCAACTGGTCGCACACCAATGGTGTACCTCGCCGATGACCATGGCGTGTACCGCGATCTTGGTAAAGCGTGGAAGGAAGCAACCAAGATCGAGCGTTCGAATTCGCATGATCTTGCCGGCTCATTTGTGCTGTGGCTTGCAAATCATCGAGGAATCGCGGCGGTTGCAGCGAACGGCTGGGCACGCCCCGAACTTCCCAAGCCACCAGAAGGAACCCCAACCCCACCCGAAACTGGCGACGCTGAAACGCAGGCATGGCTTGCGCTGTGCGCAGCAAGCCAGTCGCCATCATTCGTCGATTGGCGCGCGTTCAAGCATCCACAACTTGGAGCAGTCGAGATCGGGGGGTTTGTACCGTTTGCGCAAGTTTCACCAACAGCGACCGAAGCGCGCGAGATCGCGTCGAAGTCCGCAGCGTTCGCACTCGCCCTCGCATCCAAGCGCCCAACGATCGAGGTGAGTGAACCGCATGTGGTCGATCTCGGCGGCGGATTACTTCGCGTCGGGTTGCGGGTTTCGAATGTTGGCGACATGGCAACCACGACTGAAATGGGGCGCATCACGGGTGTTGTGCCGCCCGTTGTGGTGCGATGGAGTCTTGCGCCTGATGACATACTTGCAGGTCGCGCTGTTGAGATGATTGAACGAATATCTGCTGGCGAAACGCGGGAGTTCGTCTGGACGGTTCGCGTGCCGAAGCCTGAGGGATCTACACAGACCGCACTCGAAATCAAAATCAGCGGGCCCTTCTTTGATGAACTTGTGCGCGATGTGCACATGCCGGAGGTGAAGCCATGATGTTCCTTCGCACAACCAACACACTCGTCTTCGCAGCGTTACTCGCTCCGCAGTGTTTCATCGCGTCGATGGCAACGGCGCAAGATCGCACGCCAGCGAAATCAACGCTGCGCTTCGACCACTATCGCGATGTGCCGGAACTCGTGGCCGAGTCAAAGGCATTGGCTGAAGCGCATCCAACGCTTCTCTCCTATGTCGAACTCGGCAAGAGTTCGAACAACCTTCCTGTCTTTGCGCTCATACTCAACAATGCGCAAACTGGCGCAGACACCACGAAGCCCGCGATGTACATCGACGGCAACATTCACGGCAATGAGATCCAAGCCAGTGAAACGGTGCTCTACACCGTGTGGTATCTCGTCGAAAACTACGGGAAGATCCCTGCGATCACAGAACTCGTCGATCGCACCGCGTTCTATTTCGTGCCGTGTGTCAATCCCGATGGTCGACAGAACTGGTTCGACGAACAGAACTCACCGCACTCGTCACGCACCGGGATGAAGCCCACCGATGACGATCGTGACGGCGCGCTTGATGAAGACGGCCCAGATGATCTTGATGGTGACGGATCCATTGGTGTGATGTGGCGACGCGATCCAAACGGGACACATCGCCGTAGCGAACTCGATCCGACGGACATGGAACTCGTCGCCCCAGAGCCTCGCGCGGACGGAACGATTCGTCGTGGCGATTGGTCGATGGCTGGCATGGAGGGCATCGACAACGACGGCGATGGCCGCGTCAATGAAGATGGCCCGGGCGGGTACGACATGAACCGCAACTTTCCAGCCGATTGGCACCCAGACCATGTGCAAAATGGGGCTGGCGACTGGCCACTCTCGTATCCCGAAACGGAGGCCGTTGCCAAGTTCATTCTTACGAAGCCGAACATCGCAGCGGGTCAGGCTTACCACAACACGGGCGGCATGATTCTGCGCGGGCCTGGTGCTCCAAATCGCGAGGATGCGTACGCCGGCGATCGTGCGGTCTACAACGCCATCGCAAACGCCGGCGCGGAGATGCTGCCAGGCTATCGCTCGATGGTGATCCATTCGGATCTCTATCCCGTGCGCGGCGGATTCGTGAATTGGCTGTCGGAAAGTCTCGGCGTTGTAAGTTTCACCAACGAACTGTGGACAGAGAAGCGCATTTCCCAGAACGGTGGCTCGCCCGATGGCGCGGGCATGCAGCGATGGCGCGAGCGACTGCTGTTTGATCAAACCACAACCCCGCTGAAGGAAGTCGAGCACCCGACGCTCGGCGCGGTGCTGGTTGGCGGGAACAACAAGTGGTCGTCGCGCATTCCGCCGTCGTGGATGCTCGAAGAAGAATGCCACCGGAACGCAGCGTTTACCATTTTCCACGCTCGGGAAATGCCGCGCGTTTCGTGGGGCACGCCGCACATCAAGCGCCTCGGCGACAATGTGTGGGAAGTCACGATCGAACTCAAGAACGACGCGCTCATTCCAACGCGCACAGCACGCGCGTCATCGACGCGCGCTGGACTTCCCGATGTGGTGCACGCGACCGTTGCAACGGGCGGGCGATTTCTTGCTGCAGGAACAGCAAGCACGCGGTTTGATCGCGCGTTTGAACCGAACGCAAGCACGGTCAACCCGACGAGTGCGCAACAAGTTGCCTCAACCGTGCGACTTGAAGGTGGAGTTCCGTCGCGAAACAGTGTGTTCTTGCGTTACTTCGTAGAGGGTCCAGAAGGCACGCAACTCCGCTTCACCTACACGGCTGAGAAAGCGCGCGATCTCATCGATGACGCGACAGGTACGCGCAGCGCCGTCGTCGAACTTCGCGAAACACCGAAGAAAGTCGTGCAGTGAGCGAAGATGCGTCTGACGGGGCTGGTGTGATCGAGTGCACCGATATCGCTGTCGTGGGCGCGGGCGCGGCTGGACTGTTCGCAGCGATTCACGCAGGTCGCAGTGGCGCACGCGTTGTTGCACTGGATGGTGCGCGCACATTGGGCGCAAAAATCCTTGTCGCTGGCGGCGGCCGATGCAATGTCACGCATCACGCGGTCGACGAGAAGGCGTATGCGGGGAGTTCTTCAAACGCGATCAAGAATGTGCTGCGAAGATTTGGCGTCGCAGACACAGTGCGTTTCTTCGAAGAACTTGGCGTGACCTTCAAACAGGAGGAGACAGGCAAGCTCTTCCCAACGACAGACGACGCGCGCACCGTGCTTCATGCGTTGCTCGCTGCTGCACGCGATGCACATGTCAGCATTCGACATCCCCATCGTGTGACGGCCATCGAGGCAGTCGGCGATCGAGGCTTTCTTGTTCATGGCGATTGGGGCACACTTTCTGCGCGCAAACTCGTGCTCGCAACCGGTGGGAAGGCGCTGCCGAAGTCTGGTTCCGACGGCGCTGGCTATGAGTTCGCGCGCGCGCTTGGCCACACCGTCACCGATCATGTGTTTCCCGCGCTTGTGCCATTGATCTTGCCTGGAACGCACCCCCTGCGCGCGCTCTCTGGTCTGACGCTGCCAGCCACGCTGACCTTGCGCTCTTCGAGCGGCAAAGTACTGAAAGAGTTCACGAACTCGCTGCTCTGTACGCACTTCGGCCTCAGCGGCCCCTGTGCACTTGACATGAGTCGATACTGGCGCGCGCAGATTCTTGATGACCATGGAGCAGGCCTCTTCGCGAATTTCATCATCGGGCCGAAGGAAGAAACGCGCGAAGAAGCCATCGACGCCAAGTGCCTGACGAGTCGCGCGGCAAACCCACTTGCATTTCTTCGCGAATGCGGATTGCCGGAACGACTCGCGCGTGCCCTTTGCGAAATCGCAGCGTTGGACTCGGCAACTCCCCTTCGTCAACTCACCCGCGAACAACGCAAAGCACTCGCACGCGCTGCTTGTGCGCTACCGCTCGAAGTCGAAGGTGATCGCGGTTTCACCTATGCAGAGGTCACGATGGGCGGCGTACCGCTGTCCGAACTGCGCCTCGAAACCATGGAGTCGCGCGTCACGCCGAACCTCTTCATGGCAGGCGAAATCATCGATGTCGACGGCCGAATCGGCGGCTTCAATTTCCAATGGGCGTGGGCAAGCGGTTACCTCGCGGGAACCGCCGCAGCCAAGACGAGTTGACCTCACGCACACGACGGAGAACGGCCAAACAAAACGGCCAAACAGAACGGCCAAACTCGGGCGTCCTACTCTGCAGGATTACTCGGGCTTCTCTGGATTACTCGGGCTTCTCTGGATTACTCGGGCACCTTCTGGAAGTACACGATCTTCGGCTGGTCGCCCGGCTTGTTCACTTCGCTGCGATCGACGCACATCACATAGCGGGTGTCGTCGACAATGTTCTCGAGGTTCGAGCCGTCGTAAATGCCCGTGATCGGGTTCGGTCGAACTTGGCGCACGCGTAGATACACCGTAAACACATCGCTGCGCGTGGTGACCAAGTTCGAGACGCCCTTGAAGAGCATGTTGAGATCTTCCGCGTCACCAGCAGGCTTCTCGTACTTGCGCGGCAACTGTGCAACGATCGCAGGATCCGCGCCGTACGCGAGAGTCATCTTCACGGGATCTTCTGGGAAGGCGAAGATCCGGCCGGTCGAGCGATCGGTGCCGAAGTAGTACGCGAAGTTCCGGTTGAGGAAGTCCTCTTGGTCGTAGGCGGCGGCGTAGGCAGCAGCCCAGTCGCCTTCCGATGCGCCAACGCCCGGACGCACAAGCGGATTGCGATCGTAAAGATCAAGGCCCATGGCGCGGATACTGAACGAGTTGCGCGCGCCTTGCTCTGAAAGGCCAGAAGCGGTTGCCTCGGCCGGAGTGCGTGTCAAGAGCAACATTTCCGAGGCCGTCGCGAAGCCGCCATCGCCACGCAAACCTTCCAGTGGGCGCTTCGGCGCTACGAGAGCTGGGTTCTGGTAGCCGACTGGGTAGATCCCAGTCAATCCGGCGTTCTCGATCTGCTTCTGGAAGATGCCACGATCTGCATAGGTTGGATAGAACGCGCCAGTCAGATCTGGATTTGGGAATGCCTCAAAGGTGCCCGTAGCGCCCAAGCCCTGACCATCTCGGTACGCATCAAGGGCCGTTGGAATGCGCACATACGGAGTGGGTTGCGCCTGCTGTCCGGCTGGCACGACCGGTCGTGGCAATCGCGTCATCAGCGGAAGCGCATGCAGCGTTTCTGGCAGCGCTGTGTTGATGTTGATGAGGCCAGAAGTGAGCGCACCGCGACCTGTTTGCGACTTCAAAGCACCAACGCCTGCAAAGCGCTCGATCCATGCGTTGAACTCGCCTTGCGAGACCGTGCGCGGCGCTGGCTCCCCCGCAACAACTTCATCGAAGTTGCGGTTGACAGCAGCGCGACCCGGGCCATCCACGGTCACGCCGTCGAGGAACGCAAGTCCTGGTGGCAAGGAAGGTTTCCACGGAACAAATGCGGGGTCGTTCTCGATGTTGCCATCTTCGTCGTATCGATACGGCTTCCCAAGCACGGAACCGAGCATGGGCACATAGGTGGCCTGACCCGTCGGGTACAGCGGACGGTCGTAGTCAAAGTTCAAGCGGTTCAGGAACGGTCCTGCTGGCCCTGGATAGAAGAGACGCGCTGGGTCGTTTTCAACCAAGGTCTCGGAGAGCGTTTGGATCGCAGCATGACGAGGTTGCGCGCCTGGCCCAAAGGTCGCTGGGAACGGAATCTCGGGACGGTTCCCGACGATGTGACCCCACATCATCGGTTCAAGCATTTCACCAACCTGCTCGATGTCGCCATTCTTGAATGGCAACTGGAACGGAACGCGCAGTGCATCAACTTGCCACAGGCGGAGAATGTCTTCCTGCGGCAGATCTCCGCCGTTCAGCGTACGCACGGCAAATCCCTTGCCGCCAACGACGAACTCAATATCTTCGCCACCGGTGCGCTGTGCATCATTGACAACGCTGTGCCAAGGTTGCACCCACGCGAAATTCCCCGCATTCGGAATCGATGGCAGGTTGTACTTCGGAAGGAACGGCATCGATCGACCGTTTGGACGCGAGTAAATCGCGTTCCGAATTGGAATGGACGGATCGTTCGATGGCTGCAGATACAGCACATTCGAAAGCGTCACAGGCTTGCCTTCAACCAAGCGGCCGAAGACATCGCGGAATTGCATACGCGCCCAGAAATCTGCGTTCCCGAAGGTGCCATCGGGATCCGTCTGCTGACCAGCCACATGCAAGGTCGAACTGTAAGGCGCTTGCGCGTAGCTACCCGACGCTGTGAATGGCGCAGCAACGGTTGCTGCATCGCCGTACTCAAAGTTGCCTGAACGCTCCCAGATGAAACTGCTTCCGCGCACTTCCGCGCTATCGACTTGGTTCACAACCGCATCAATCTCTTGTGTCGGCCCTTGTGCTGCCGTGGTTGCAGCGAACACAAACCGCGGCGACAACTCGTCCGAACCGATGCGACGATTGTTCTGCGGAATCAGATTGGCGGCTGGATTCCCGTTGTTGTCCCGCGCAAAGGCATCCACATCCATCGCCCACGGACGCGCCATGCGCACCCAAGTGAAGAAGAAGTCGTGATCCTTCGGCAAACGAACACCGTCGACGCGGGTTCGGAACGCTTGCCCTGCCTGCGCAACGACCTCAACATGGTGTGGCGGCGGTAGGTTGCGTTGGAAGAGGTGCTCCTCAACAACCTGCGCGAAACTGTGGTTGGTTTCGGTGACGAAATTCGGCGCGCTGTCATCACTCAATTGAATCGCCGGGTCGCCCGAAAGCCCGCGATCCAGCGCTGGGCGATTCGATGCATACTCGAGGCGATCAACGACCACCCACGATGTCGCGCCCACGCCACCAAACTGGCGCTCAAGTTCGAGTGCAGGTCGGCCTGCGAATCCATCTTGCCAGTTGGCGAATTCTGCGAAGGAATCGCTCACCAAGGTTGGTGACGGCGTGCCGTTGCTTGCTGGCGGCACAGACAACTGCATCAGGATGGGCTGTTGGAAACCCATGGCGGCAGTGCCGTCAAACACCAGCGTCCGGTCGAGCGGATTCACATCGGGTGCAACGCCGAAACTGTCGTAAAGCGTGGCGAATTCGTTCAGGCCGTCTGCGTCCTCGTCGAGGTTCGCGATCGTTCCATCCTCGAGTTCGATGTCGAGGAAGTCGAGCATCGCGCGGCGGAACAGTGCATTCTGCGTCTGTGCTGCGCCTGCTGCTTGCGCCTGTTGCGCTGGCGACAACGCTGTAAATGCAGGGTTCTGTGGATGGTTGTTCGCGGCGCCGTAGGTTCCGTTCGTGTTCGTGAACGGACCAAACACATCGCTCACGGCGTACACAAGCGCTGTGGTTGGGCCTGCAAGCGTGGCTGGAGCAAGTTCCTGCGCTGGGAAGGTGTAGTAGCGATCGTAGA
>JASGCF010000129.1 GCA_030054275.1 Limnohabitans sp.
GCACCATGACAGCGCACGGTCACGCAGCGAAGCCAGCCATCGATCTCTCGAAACTGCGATTCATTCTCGCGACCGATTGTGGTTCGACCACCACCAAGGCAATTTTGATTGAAAAGGTCGGCAATTCATGGCGGCAGACACAGCGCGCAGAAGCGCCCACAACCGTCGAAGAGCCCTTTGCAGATGTCACGATCGGCGTGTCGAATGCGCTGACCGAAATCGGTGAGCTCGCAGGGCGGCGATTTATCGCAGACGACGGCACGATCATTCGTCGCACCAATGCGGATGACGCGCAAGGCTGCGATATCTACATTTCTACTTCGTCTGCAGGCGGTGGATTGCAGATGGTTGTTGCAGGCGTTGTCGCGCAAATGACGGCAGCGAGTGCGAAGCGCGCGGCACTCGGCGCAGGTGCGATTGTGATGGACACCATCGCGTCGAACGACAAGCGGAAGCCATTCGAGCGTATTCAGCGTATTCGCGAATTGCGCCCAGACATGGTGTTGATTTCGGGTGGTACTGATGGCGGCAATGTGCAGCAAGTCGTGCAGATTGCAGAGCAGATCGCGCCAGCGAAACCGCGTCCGCGATTTGGTGGCGAGTACGAATTGCCTGTGATTTTCGCAGGAAACAAAGAGGCCGCGCCACAAGTGCGAGCCATCTTTGGTGCGAAAGGCGAAAAGGGCTTTGATCTTTCGGTGGTCGACAACATTCGTCCAACGCTTGAAGAAGAGAATCTTGGGCCAGCGCGTGACCGCATTCACGATGTGTTTCTTGAGCATGTGATGGCGCACGCACCTGGATATGACCGCTTGATCGCGTGGAGTGATGCGCCCATCATGCCGACGCCGGGTGCTGTGGGTGACATTCTGCAACGCATCGCAGAGCGTGATCGCTTGAATGCGGTCTGCGTTGATATCGGTGGCGCAACCACCGATGTTTTCAGCGTCTTTGGCGGCACTTTCAATCGCACGGTGAGCGCCAATCTTGGAATGAGTTACTCGATCTCGAATGTGTGCGCAGAGGCGGGCATGGACAATGTTCTGCGCTGGGTGCATGTGGCGATGGATGAGCGCGAGCTTCGAAATCGTGTGAAAAACAAGATGATTCGTCCAACCACCATTCCGCAAACGGCGGAAGCGTTGGTGTTCGAACAAGCGGTGGCGCGCGAGGCGCTGCGACTGGCCTACATCCAGCACAAAGAATTTGCCACGACCTTGAAGGGTGTGCAGCAACAGCGCACTGTTGGAGATTTGTTCTCGCAATCAACCGGTGGCGGTTCGATTGTGGATGACATGCAACTTGATTTGCTTGTCGCATCGGGCGGCGTCCTAAGTCATGCTCCAAAAATGGAGCAGACGGCCGCGATGCTGGTGGATAGTTTCGAGCCGCAAGGCTTCACGCAACTTGCGAAGGACTCGATCTTCATGATGCCGCACCTCGGTGTTCTTGCGAGTGTGCATGCGGATGCTGCGATGGAAGTATTCGAGCGTGATTGCTTGGTGCGACTGGGTTGGTCTGTCGCTGCCAAGGGCACTGGAAAGTGGGGCAAGCGCTGCTTCTCGTATCAGGTGTCGGGTGCTGTGCAGGCCTCTGGAACATTGGCATGCGGCGATGTTGCGCTTGTGCGCGTTGCACCTGAGCAAGAAGTGGAAGTGGTGGTCGAGCCTGCAAGCGGATTCGATCTTGGTGCTGGCTCAGGAAAGCGCATTGCACGACGCGTGAAGGGTGGAACTGTGGGCATTCTCTTTGATGCGCGTGGGCGACCGTTGACGCTTCCAGAGAGCGCAGCAGATCGACGGGCAGCCGTGGCGCGTTGGGCGCAGGCGTGGGGCGTGTTGAGTTCGTAAAGACATGAAGGTGAGGTATAGACCGATGGCGAAGGCATATACGCCAGGACTCAAGGTTTCCGCGCGCACGACCTATCGCGCTCGTCGTCAATTGCCTGTGACGGGTGATGTGCTTGTGACCGTTGGCGCTCGCGTGTGCGCGCGCGACACAGTTGCACGAACATCGATCGATGGCGATGTGACACCGGTGCCGCTTGCCTCGCTCTTGTCGGTTCCAGCGAGTGATGTTCCGTCGCTCTTGTTGGTCAAGCAAGGCGACACTGTGCAGCAAGGAACAATCATCGCACGCACGAAAGGTATCTTCGGATTTGGCAAGAAAGAACTTGCTTCTCCAGCAGCAGGAACCGTCGAAAGTGTGAGCGCAACAACAGGTCAGATGATGCTGCGCGGCGCACCGATTCCAGTCGAAGTGAAGGCATACATCGACGGCACAGTGATCGAAGTGATGCCTGGCGAAGGCGCAGTGATTGAGACAGACGCCGTCTTCATTCAAGGCATCCTTGGGGTTGGAGGCGAAACGGTCGGTCCACTTCGGATCGCAACGCCGAACGCACAGACTTCGCTTGAAGCGCGACATATCCAAGCCGATATGCGAGGCACTGTTGTCGTTGGTGGCGCGCGTATCACGGCGGAAGCTGTTCGTGCCGCGCGTGATGCAGGTGTTGCAGCGATTGTGTCGGGCGGCATCGACGACGCAGACTTGCGCGATGTGCTTGGCTACGACCTCGGTGTTGCAATCACAGGCGCTGAGAAGATCGGTATCACCATCATCATCACCGAAGGATTTGGTGATATTGCGATGGCATCGCGTACTTTCGCGCTCTTCCAATCGTTTGAAGGGCGCGAAGCAAGTGTGCACGGTGCGACGCAGATTCGCGCGGGCGTGATGCGACCGGAGATTGTGATTTCGCGACACGCGGACGATGCACGACCGAGTCAGAGCGCGCGTCCCGAGGAAGGTGCACTTGATCTTGGAACGCAGGTGCGCTTGATTCGCGATCCATACTTCGGTTTGCTTGGCACTGTGGCCGCGCTTCCTACGGAGCCAGCTGTGCTTGGCTCTGGTTCGAAAGCGCGCGTCTTGGAAGTGCAACTCGACGACGGTTCTCGCGTGGTGGTGCCGCGCGCGAACATTGAATTGATTGAGATGTGAAGTGTGTGATTCGATGGCGATGTCTGTGGAGGTGTCTGTGATCACAGGTCCGATGATTCGATCAAAGCGCTCCGTTCACATGTTGGCCACGCAGGCAGCGTTTGTGGCTGCGTGGGGTTGTCTATGGTCGATGACCTTGCCATGTGCGATGGCTTCGCCCATGCCTCCTGCTGCGGAAAATGTGCGTCTGAGTGATGTTCCCGATGACGCTGGCGGCGCGCTTCTTCTTCAGTGGACGACACCGGCGCTTGAAGCGAGCAATGGCGTGGTGATCGAACGCAGTGCCACTGCGAAGGAGATCGCGAAGGATCCGAACGCAACATGGATTGAGGTCGAGCGACTTGGTAAGTTGGCGGTTCTTGCGAAGGAAGGCTCATACACACTCAAGGGAGTTTCGAACAGCGAAGACACGCGCGTTCGTGTCGCCATTCTTGGGGTCGATGGCGAGTTGGCTGAGTTCGTCGAGTCGAAGCCAGCGCGACCACTTGCAAGTTTCTACGCGTGGAAGCGAACCCCGCTGTTGTTGGTCGTAGGCTTTGTGTCGCTTGCCGTGTTGGTGTGGGTTGCGCTCGCGCGACGCGGTGTTTCGACGCGCATTCGACGGATTGCTGCGCTTGACGCGGTGGACGAAGCAGTAGGTCGCGCAACAGAGATGGGCCGCGCTGTCTTGTTCGTTCCTGGCATTCAGGACATGAACGATATTCAGACCATTGCTGGATTGACGGTGCTCGGTCGTGTGGCGCGCACTGCTGCTGAGTACGACGCGCGACTTGAAGTTCCAACCTGTCGGTCGATTGTGATGACGGCAGCGCGTGAAACGGTGCAATCTGCGCATCAAGCAGTGGGCCGCCCCGAGACATACTCGGAGGGCGCCATCAATTACATCACCGACGAGCAGTTTGGCTATGTCGCCTATCTCGCAGGGCACATGACACGCGAGAAGCCAGCAGCGTGCTTTTACATGGGCGCGTTCTACGCAGAGAGTTTGGTGCTCGCCGAGAATGGAAACTCGATTGGCGCGATTCAGATCGCTGGTACAGCCGAGCCATCACAGTTGCCATTCTTCGTGGCAGCATGCGACTACACACTCATCGGCGAAGAGTTTTTTGCGGCAAGCGCGTACCTCTCTGGCGAGCGTGATCAACTGGGGAGTATCAAAGGTCAGGATGTTGGGAAAGCCCTTGCACTCGCGGCCATCGTGGTGGGATGCGTGTGCGCGACCGTTGCAGTGATCTTCCCGACAGGATCTGTGTCGGACATGGCCGGCACGATTTTTGGTGTGACACAGTCGTTCTTTGATGGGTCCCTTGGAAGTTCTGGTGGAGGTTCTGGTGGAGGCTGATTCATGCTGAAACGGGTCATTCCGCTTGTCATTCTTTCGGCGAGCGGGCTCATTCTCATCTTGTCGTATTTCTCGCCTATTACCGAGAGTTTGAGCGAAACGGTTGTCTCGTGGTTCAACATTCTTGCGGGCGTTGCGTTCGTACTTGGTGCAGGCAACTTGCTCGCTGTGAACCTTGAGAAGATCTCATCACGGCGGCCGGGCTGGGCCTACGCAGCCATCACGCTTGTGAGTTTCTGTGTGATGTTGATTGCAGGACTGGTGAAGTGGGGCGCTGTTCCGAACGCAGATCACCCGAATGTACATCTCGCGGGAAGTCAAGATTCGACTCAAGCCGCATATGGATGGGCGTACGAGTATGTGTTGTCGCCGCTCACAGCGACCATGTTTGGGCTCCTTGCGTTCTATGTGGCGAGCGCTGCGTTTCGCGCATTTCGAGCAAAGAACTTTGAGGCCATTCTCTTACTCGGTACAGCGTTCATCATTCTCTTGGTGCAGATCGCACTAGGCGCGATGTTGACCGACTGGATTCCTGCGAATAGCGCATTTGCGTTCCTGCGCGCAGAATCGATCAAGGCGATCGTGACCGAAACATTCCAAACTGCAGGTATGCGCGCCATCATGATTGGTATCGCGCTTGGCACTGCTGCAACAAGTTTGCGTCTCATTCTTGGGATTGACCGCGCCGCGCTCGCGAAAGACTGAGCGGAACACACCGAACCTGACGCTGCACCATGCATGAGCGACACGAACAACTTCCCACAGGCCTTCGCGGGTTCTTGATCCGCATGGGCCGCATCGACAGGCGATGGATTTATCTCGCCGTTGCAATCTCTATCAGCGTGCCCATGCTGGCGGGGCTTCGATTTCCCGAAGTACCGGGTCGCATGGCAACGGCGACCTTCGACGCCATTGAAACTGTGCCTGCAGGTTCGCGGGTTCTGATTTCCTACGACTTTGATCCGGCGAGCGCTGCGGAACTTGAACCGATGGCAAACGCGATGCTGCATCACTGCGCGTCGAAAGGACATCGCATTGTGCTGATGGCTTTATGGCCGCTTGGAAAGCAACTCGCAGACGACGCTGTGCGCGACATCTTGCTTGAGTTCCATCCCGAGAAGGTTGAAGGTGTGGACTATGTGCAACTCGGCTTCAAAACTGGCAATGAAGGTGTGATCAAACTCATGTCGACGGCTGTTGCTGAGGCGTACAGCGCCGACGCGAAGGGCACTCCGCTTGCGGGTCTTCCCATCATGGAGGGCGTCCGCACGGTGGGTGATTTCGATTTGGTGGTGAGTGTTTCCGGTGGAACTCCCGGATCGAAGGAGTGGGTGCAATACGCAGACGGCGCCATGCCGGAAGCATTTACCTTCGTGACCGGTACGACAGGAGTGCAGGCAAGCCAGTTGCTTCCGTACTACCCGAAGCAGATGGAAGGGATGTTGATCGCGATCAAGGGTGCTGCTGAGTACGAAATGTTGGTGACGAGCAAGTACCCCGTCGATCATGCAGACGACCGCTTGAGTCTTGGGCGCAAGCGCATGGGCCCGCAGTTTGTTGCCCACCTCTTGATCATTGGACTCATCGTGTTAGGGAATGCGGCCATGATCGCTGGGCGCGGCGTGAAAGGTGGTCGCCGATGAACACACGCGATGCAAACACGCAAGTCTCGAAGAAGAACGACACGCTGATATGGATTTCGCTCCTTGTCTTTGGCATTGTTGGCATTGCGGTCGGCAAGTTTTTCAAGCCAGCACCGATGGCAGAGGCGTATGTTGCCGTGACAACACATGCGCGTGTGCTTGCAGAGGTTGTAGGTTCTGAGGTCGCAGCAGTCGACGGCAAGCCAGCAACTCCTGCAACGCGTGTTTGGGTTGAGTCGGACGATCCGCAACTTCGAGCAGGAACGCTTCGAATAGTTGAAGGCGTCGAGCCCATTGTTTGGGATGAGCGATCGAAGTTGGGTGCGAAGAACGCGCGCGATGCAATGGCCGCGGCTGGAGTCAAGGCCGAAGAATTGTCGCAGCCGATCAATCCGACTGGACTTTCCAAAGAAGAATTCGAGAAGCGCGAGTCTGCTCGGTTGGCAGAGCTCACGGAACTCGAGAAGACGCGCATCGTTCCGAGCCTGCGTGACTCGCTTGGGATTTGGTTCGCAGCGCTTTTGACGCTCGGCATTCTGTCGTTCTTAGTGCGGGACAATCCTTTCTACAAAATTGCAGAGTCGATTCTCATTGGCGTCTCTGCTGCATATTGGATGCTCGTTGCGTACTGGAGCACTCTTGTTCCTGATCTCTTCGCAAAGTTGGCGCCCGATCTGGTGCGCGCGACGATGCTGCCGAGCCTGCAAGTTTCGGAGCATCCATCGAGAGACTTCGTGCTCGCACTCATTCCGTTGTCATTGGCGTTGATGTTGCTGTGGCGACTTGCTCCGCGTGGTGGTTGGATCGCTGTGTGGCCGCTTGCTGTGGTGATTGGCACTTTCGCCGGCATGCGACTGACCGCATCGATTGAAGCCGACTTCATGGCGCAGATTGCAGCCACCATGCAGCCGGTCGTTGTCCTCAAAAGTGACCCTGTTCTGGGTGATGTTGGGTTGGGTGATGTTGCGAGCAACACTCCTTCGGTTTCGCTTGACATCGGCGGAACGCTGCTTGCGATCTTTGGTGTCGTTGGCGTGGTGACAGTGCTCGTGTACTTCTTCTTCTCGCTTGAACAGAAGGGCGTGGTTGGAAAGACGGCGCGAGTTGGCGTTTGGTATCTGATGATCACCTTTGGTGCTGCGTTCGGACTCACTGTGATGGGTCGTATCACGCTGCTCGCAGAGCGCTTCTCGTTTCTCTTCTATGACTGGCTTGGCTTGTGATGGGTGCGTCTTCTTCAGTGCCTCCAGTCCTCTTGATTGCCTTCAATCGCACCGACACGCTGCAGGAAGTCATTCGTGCGCTTACGCCACTTGCGCCACAGCGGATGTATGTCGCAGCAGACGGTCCGCGCGCGCATGTTGCGGCCGACCCAGCGCGATGCGCAGCAGTTCGTGCAATGCTCACGAATCTGCCATGGAAATGCGACATCGCGACGCGGTTTCCCGATGCAAACGCGGGTTGCGCGCGTGGAGTTTCGGGAGCGATCTCGTGGTTCTTCGAGCACGAACAATCGGGAGTGATTCTTGAAGATGACTGTGTTCCTGATCCGAGTTTTCTAGGCTTTGCTGCGGAACTTCTTGAGCGTCACAGCGGTGACGAGGAAGTGATGAGTGTTTCTGGTACGCGCTTGGCGCGGCCTCTGCCCGAGCAGCGCGAGTCGTATCGATTCTCTCGCTACTTTTCTGCGTGGGGCTGGGCGTCATGGCGGCGCGCGTGGCAACGCTTTGAACTCGATATTGGCGACTGGCGCAGCAAGTGCCGTTCTTCAGGTGTTCCCTCCGATCACATGAGTCGCGCTGCGCGTCGCGGATGGACGCGGCGATTGGACGAAGTCGTACCGAGTGCGCCTCACACCCAACCTCACACCCAACCTCATACCCAACCTCATACCCAGCCTCATACATGGGACTACCAGTGGACCTTCGCCCACTTCCGTCATCGCGGATTGTCCGCGCTTCCGAAGGTGAATCTCGTGACCAACATCGGAGCAGGGGCCGACGCGACGCACACCTCGCGCGCCGGCCTCTGGTTCGACATTCCTCGTCAATCGTTGGCACTTCCCACGATTCCGCCGCGTGGGCTCTTGATTGACGAAGACGCAGATTTGCATCACGAACTTTGGGCGAAAAATCACCGCCCGTGGCTCATGCGCAAGTGGTGGCAGTTTCGGAACCGTCACTCCATCGGATCGCTCGACGCTCGCAGGGGCTGGCTGCGTTCATGAGCGCCAATGGTTGACACGCCGCGTACTTACAGTCGACGCGCGGTGCGTTTCGTGCGTACCAAGCATCCGGCAAGTCCGAGCAAAGCCAATGCGCCTGGCGCTGGAACAGGTTCGCCCGCAAAGCGGATGTTGTCGAAGCGAATACTGCCACTCGAACTGGTTGCGCCATCGACCACGATGCGGAAGTACGCACCGCGGCCATCCATGGCGTCGTATGTTGAGAAGTCGAAACTCTGGACCTCCCACGCGGTGGCGCTTGCTCCGAATCGAGCGACCGTGGTCCACGCGAGTCCATCCCACCAATCGATGCGGTTGTTTGAGAAGCCCGTTGTCGAGCGACGGACTGCAAACGACAGCGAGAGATTCGTGTACA
>JASGCF010000130.1 GCA_030054275.1 Limnohabitans sp.
AGTGATCACACTGGTCTCGGTGATCACTCTGTGTGATCGACCCCTGTGATAGACCTGTGTGTTGGACCCGTGTGTTGGATGACGGCTCAGCCGGTGCAAAGTGTTGCATCGCGAGAAGTTCTGTCACTACGCGATGTTGGTGTAGACCTTCTGCACATCGTCGTGATCTTCGAGTGCATCGACGATGCGCTCCACCTCAGCAAGCGTGTCTGGCGAAACATCCACCGTTTGCAGTGGAATCCACACAATCTCAGCGCTGTCAACCGTGAAGCCGCGCGACTCAATCGCGGTACGAAGAGCGATCAGATTGTTCGGTGGCCCGAGGACTTGGAAGGTTTCGCCGTCGCCGTGCATGTCCTCAATGCCGGCCTCAAGACACGCCTCCATAATCGCGTCCTCACTCCCGCCTTCCACGATGATCTGCGCTTTCTGCTGAAAGCCAAATGCCACAGAGCCAGGAACACCGATCTTTCCCCCATTCTTATCGAAGATTACGCGAATGTCCGCTGCCGCTTTGTTCGCGTTCGAGATGAGACACTCCACAATCAACGCCACACCACCAGGCGCGTAACCCTCGTAGCGTGCGGGCTCATAGTGCTCGGCACCACCTTCTCCGGTGCCCTTTTTGATCGCCTTCTCGATCGTGTCGCGTGGCATGTTGGCCGCGCGTGCGAGATCAACTGCGATGCGGAGCGAAGGGTTGAAGTGCGGATCGCCGCCCCCAAGTCGCGCGGCCACGATAATGGCGCGAGAACACTTGCTCCAAATCTTGCCGCGCTTCTTATCGACGGCTGCCTTGCGATGTTTGATGTTCTTCCACGCGCTGTGTCCTGCCATGACGCACCTCTGCAAACACTGCCTTCACTGCTTCGCGAACTTCATTCATTCGCTTCGACAACACTTGTACAACGCCCCTACAACGCTCGTACAACACTCGCTTTCCGCGAGTATTCAGGGATTGCCGGCGCAATCAAAGACGCGCGGCACCATGCCCTTGGCAACCGCGTCAACTTTCAAAAGTGCGCGATCCACAACCGCACCGTACGAGCGGCGAAGATACTCGGCTGGATCTACCAATTCCAAGCCAAATTCAGTGCGCTGCGATTCCATCAATCGCCGCGCAATGCCCTCCGGCGGATAGCGAAGTTCGGCAAGTTGCGCCACTTGTTGCCAGCAACGAATCGCGCCCTGTTGATCGCCATCGCGCCACATGGCATCACCAAGATGGTCGAGTGCCTCGAGCGACGGATTCTCGGGATTCAGGCGTAAGGCCTGGCGGAAAAGCGTCAGCGCGCCCAATCCTTCCGGTCCGTCGCGCAGCGCTCCCTCGCTCAGTCGCAGCAGACCGAGCGTATCAAGGATCGACGGATTGGAAGGTTCTTGCGAGGCAGCGCTCTCTGCCATCCGCCGAGTTTCATCGGTGACATTGCACGATTGGAGATCGCGATACGCAAGGTTGTTGAGCGCAGATGGCAACGCCGGATCAAGTTCGAGCGATGCACGCAAGAGCGCGGCGCTTCCAGCATCATCGCCAAGGAGTGCATGCACATCGGACGCGCGTAACAGCATCAATGCGGCGGAAGGCCCTGCCTCGCGTGACTCACCGTTCTTACCGATACCACGCGTGTCGCTCGCTCGCGAGGCAAATGGGGCAACACCTTCGGCTGTCAGCGTCTCGACCAAATGCGCGCTTTCCGCGTCCGAACCGCCAGAAACAGCAAACAACGCGATCGCCGTACGGGCGAGCGCTGCGCGTACAAGTGGATCGTGTCGCGGCTCACGCGCGAACGACGAGGCAAGAAGTGCTGCGGGATAGGGATCACCAGAAAGTACCGCACTGCGAAGCGCCTCAGCAGACTCAGAAGACTCAGAAGACTTGACAACTTCGGAAGCTTCAGAAGGAACCGTACTGTTGCCGATCGCGTCATTCGAAACGGCAAGTAGATCGGTGCCACCATTCAACTCGACGATCACGCGCAACATGGCAAAAACTTGCGGGAGTTTCGCAGCGTCCAGCCTGCGCGACATTTCCGCACATCGCACGGCGAGCGCGCGAATGTCCTCAAGCGGCATGCCAGCGAGGAGCGCGAGCCGCATCGCGTCGCCGACATCACGAACCTCAAGAAAGACGACGCGATCAACCAAGCCACGCGTTGCGCGCGACATGCGCTGCGCTTCTTCACGACGCGTTGTTGCGACAAGCGCCGCAGCACGCAGCAGGCTTGTCGCGCCTTGCTGCGAAAGAGTTGGTGCAATCACCTTCGACGCAGCTTCCACACATGCGGCGGCTCGACTGACATCGCCCATCGCAACGAGCGCGAGCGCCTCCGCTGCAATCGCCTCGGGCGTGCGAGGGCGACGCTGCGCATTCGCCATTTGTAATGCCTGCCGATCAGCGGGCGTCATGCGCTGTCGACGACGAAACTCGTCGCGAATCCCACCTGCGGCTACCGCGCGTCCGTTTGAATCCTGGTCATTGAAATCCTGGTCGTTTAAATCTTGGTCAGCGGCAGCAAGCGCACACGCATCAAGAAACGCCTCAACAGCCGGTCTCCCAGGCCATGAACTCTCCAACGCGCGCGCTGCTCGCTGCATTCCAAGCGGCTCTGCGGCAGTTCCAAGGCGCGCACGAAGTGATTCAAGCGAGCGAAGTTCCGGAGCGAGCGCGTCGAGAAGCACGAGCGACTCATCCCCTGTTGTCAGTCGCGCACCGAGCAGCGTCCGCGCATCTCTTTGCAGGAATTCCGCATCGCGCGACGCAAGATTCGCGTCGCTGCGAGGCTCGCTGCGATCAGGCGACAATCCCGCTGGCCGCTCAAACTGCGCAGCGCGCGCAGGGTCACCGATGTTCGACCACGCCACATGCAACGCTGCACATGCTGCGCAACCCGCTTCGCGCGCTGTTTCCTCAAGTGTGAGAAGTAAGGTGCCATCGCGAAGTTCGCTTGCGCAGTAGATCGCAGCCGCCAGTGGCACAGCGCTCGCCGGATCCCGTGCCAGTGCAGCCAACGCCTTCGAAAGGCCCAGTTCTGTACTGCCATACAAGGCAAACACACGAGCAATCAGCGCTTCCTTTGTCTGAAGCGTCGCATACCGCTCAAGCAACGCCGCGATCTCATCTGCGTCATATGGACCAGAGAGCAACGCCTGTGCAGCAAGATCGACCAATTCTGGGCGCCGCTCGATCAGTACGACAAGCGCTTCAATCACAGCCTTTGGATCACTTCGAAGCGCGGCCCGCACGACCAATCGAAAGGTCAATCCGTCGAGTGTGTCTCGGGAAACGCAGAGATCGAAGAGCGCCGAAATGTCACTCGCACTGTTGTCCTGCGAACTCAGAAGATCGCGGAGTACGGCCGCGCGACGATCACCCTTCTGCGCCACCACCGCGAGATCAGCGCGCAACGGCGCAAACGCTGCGTCGCGCATCTCTGGCTGTACACGCGCAAAGTTCTCGAGTGTTCGCCAAAGCGTCACTTCCGAAATCGGAGGAACGCACGCTGATCGAAGGCGCACGACAAAATCGCTCGGCGACTCTGCGAGTGCATCGAGCCTCATTTCCGCCATGGTGCGGACCGCAAACAAGCTTGTTTGATCGGACGCGACACGCTCGAGCATCGCGCGTGCGTCGTCGACTCGTCCAACCATGACGAGCGCGTCTGCGCGAAGGATTTGCCGCTGCGCAACAGACGCATGCGGATCGGTCACGCTCGTCCCTGTCGTGGTGGCATTGGCGTTCGGATCAGCGGTCGAAGGGCGTTGCGAGTCGATGTTCGGATCGACCTGTGCGTCCGCCGCGTCAAGCGCCTCAAGCGCAGCGCTGCCTGCACCAAGCGAAAGCGCACACAACGCAGCCTGCTCTTCGATCTCGCGCGGCGCGGTCGGTAGTGGAATCGACGCCCCACGCAGAGCAAGCGCTCCGTCGCCAATAAACCACGCGAGATATCCCAGTGCTTCGCCGCGACGCCCGCGTTGTACCGCTTCAAGTCCACGGAACGCCACACCGATCGCATTCCGCGGATCTGCGATCACGATCTTGTCGAGCACACTGCGAACTTCTTGCGTTGAACCGCGCGATAAATTCGCCAAGAGAAGCAGTTCGAGCGGTTCCACTCGTGTTGGTGACGCACGAAGTGCGGCATCTGCGGCAGCAATAGCACGCTCCTCATCTCCATTTCGCAGTGCCTCAGCTGCCTGCCGCAGAAATGCCTGTGCATCCGAAGTGAGCGGAGCGCGTTCGGGTGAGTCTGCGAGTTGAACTCGGAACTGCGCCATTGATCGCAAGTCGTGCGATGGTGTGAGGCTCGAATCCCTGCGGATTTCCGCAGGAAAAACACCGATCGCAAGTGCTGGATCGATGCACGCGACGCCGCCCTTCGCAAAGTTGCCTGCGAGGGTCTTGGAATCCATCACCTCACGCTCGCGCTCGACCGCGAACGATCCACCACTGCGAGCGTGATCGCCCGCACCTGTTCGGGTGCATGCAGAAAGCGAAACAAGCGAGAGGACGATCGAAACCGACGCCAAATGGACGGCGCACATCGTGCTTCGACGCAAGAGAACTCGCGCCATCATGGCGAGCGTCACCGTCGTCGCCCGCGCGACTTCGACGCCGCGCGAGCATTGGTCTTTGCTTTGCCCGCAGAAACCTGCTTCGTCGCCTTGTTCGAAACTTTCTTTGTGGCGCTCGTCGCTGATTTCTTTGCGGTCGGCTTCGCTGCTTTTTTCGCAGCTTTTTTCGCGGTCTTTCTCGTGATCTTTGTCGCAGTCGGCTTCGCTGCCTTCTTCACGACTTTCTTCGCCGACTTCGCTGCGGCACTCTTTTTCGCAAGATCACGCTTCGCAAGATTACGCTTCGCAAGATCACGCTTCGCAAGGGCACGCTTCGCAAGGGCACGCTTCGCAAGGGCACGCTTCGCGAGTTCCGCTTGCTTCAACTTCAGTTTCTGCGCAGCGATTTTCTCCGCTGCCAACTTCTTGGCGGCCAGTTTCTTTTCGGCTGCCAATTTCTTCGCAGCGAGTTTCTTCGCAAGCGCTGCTTGCTTCGCTTCCTTCGCTTTGGCTGCCTTCAACTGCGCGGCCTGCTTCGCGGCCAACGCCTTGGCCTTCTTCGCATCGGCAAGGGCCTTTTTCGCGGCCAACTTCTTCGCGAGTGCTGCTTTCTTCTCGGCGATTTTCTTGGCAATCTCGGCCTTCTTGCGCCGCTCGGCTTCCACTTGCAGACGACGCTTCTCGGCATCTTCCGCGCGCTTGCGTGCAAGGGCTTCGCGCTCAAGTTGCTTCTCTACACGCTCTTGCTCGGCGCGCACCTTCGCCTCTTCACGCGCGATGCGATCCGCTTCGCGCTGGGCAATCGCTGCAATGCGTGCAGCCTCGCGCTCAACCTTCGCACGAACACGCGCCTCTTCGGCCTCGCGCTTCTGACGAATCCGCTCCTCTTCGCGCGCGATCTCTTCCAATCGACGCGCTTCGATCGCGCGTGCCTCTGCCTCGATTGCTTCTTGCTTGGCTCTTTCTTCCTTCGCACGCTCTGCTTCGATCGCAGCGCGGAAGCCATCGTGACGCGCGAGATACGCCTCACGGAACTTCATGCCTTCCTTCACGGTCTCTTTGGAATTCGGCTTTGCTGCAGATTTCAGAGCAGCACGATTCATCGCGTCGAGTGCGAAATGCACCCGAGGCAACTCTTCCTGCCGATGATTCTTGCCAATCCACGCGGCGACCTCAGCCGTGGTTGCTGTGCCATCAACGGCACCTTCGCGATGAAGTAACTCCAC
Source organism: Limnohabitans sp. (assembly GCA_030054275.1). Classification (GTDB taxonomy): domain Bacteria; phylum Planctomycetota; class Phycisphaerae; order Phycisphaerales; family SM1A02; genus QWPT01. Next base: position 5,778 of record JASGCF010000130.1, read on the forward strand.
AGAGGTGTCATCGAGAATCGGCGCAGGATTTTCGAAAGCGACAAGCAGCGTTCTGCCGGCCACAAACGGCGGAATCTCGGCAAGTCCCTCGACATACGCGCGCTGGTCCTTCCGCGAAAGCCCTCGGAGATGATCGAGCGAGGTGCGGTGTTGGCGGCGGAAAATATCATTGAAAGTGGCGCGCAATCTTCGCGCCCGCTCCTCGACAAACGGATATTTCTCGCCGATCGTCTCGATGACTTCGCGCTCAAGCATGACGCGCAGTTCATTCACATCGACCACGATCCGCGCAATCTTCTCAAGTGCCTCTCCGGCCTGCGCGGGCGTGCTTTCCCACAGCAGATAGTTCGTGAGCAGAATCGCGAGCGGATCATTCGCCTCATGTCCAGCAAGCACGGGAGTTGGACCAAGTGCTCCACCGGATGCGAACTTACGAACGACCGCAGAAAACTTAGAAGGACGGACAAGCTCGATTTTCATGTCGTCTTGCTCTCACTTTCGTCATGTCGCTTCTCTTCTCCCGCGTCGTGTGCACCATCTTGTTCATGATGGCGAGCAGCACGAATCGCGGCTTCAAGCGCGGATTCGCGCTTCAAGCCAGCATCAAGATCAAAAAGCAGACGGGGCACGCGCCCAATGCGTGTTTCATCCATGACGCGCCGCCGCAGGAATCCTGCTGCTGCGCGCAATCCAGAGAGCGTGAGTGACGCACGCTCTTCTGGAAGTACAGAAACCTTCAGTCGCGCCTCTGCGAGATCGGGTGTGACATCAACCGCGGTAATGGACACCATGCCCTGTACGCGCGGATCGTTGAGCCCGCGCGTGATCTCTGTCTGCACGGCGCGTCGAATCTCGCCAGCAATTTGGCGAGGCCGATCCGATGACGGTTCTGTATCGGCAAGCGGCCCACGCAACGGCGAGGTTCGAAACGGAGACTTTCGCGGCTGCGGCGTTCGCACACCGTCTCTTTCACGAGACCCAGAGTTCCGCCCAGCATCACTCCCGCGACCACGACGATCCGCACCCGCATTCGGGTCGCGTCTGCGCGGCTGCGGAGCGCCTTCTTCAGGGTTGTCGGTGTCTCGGGGTCGCTTCATGCAGGTTCTACTCCAAACTTCATCTCAAGTACGCAATGCATTCCGTGCACAAGGTGCACCGTCCTGTCGCGTTAACTTCTCGCAACGGTCACAGTCTTGTAGCACTCAAGCACATCGCCAGCCTTGATGTCGTCGTAGCCGACGATCTTCATGCCGCACTCCATACCTGCGCGTACCTCTTTGACATCGTCCTTGAATCGCTTGAGCTGCTCGAGACGGCGATCCTTCTCGATAACGATGCCATTGCGTGTGACACGAATCTGCGCGTTGCGCTCGACAATGCCATCGAGCACATTGCAGCCTGCAATCGCGCCGACCTTGGAAATCTTGAAGACCTGCTTGACCTCTGCGTGACCAAGGACCTCGAGTTTGAGCTCGGGAGCCAACATGCCGCGCGCAGCCTTCGTCACATCGTCGATGAGGTCGTAGATGACTTCGTAGAGACGAATCTCGATGCCCTTCGCCTCTGCCATCTGGCGAGCCTTGCCGCTCGATGTGACATTGAAGCCGACGATGATCGCCTTCGTCGCTTCTGCGAGCGTGACATCCGACTCGTTGATACCACCTGCAGACGCGCTCTTGACGCTGATGACCACCTCTTCGGTTGGCAGTTTCGAGAGCATGCCCTTGAGCGCTTCGACAGAGCCCTGCACATCGCCCTTGACCACAAGCGCGAGTTCCTTGCGGCCCTGCTTCTCGAGGTGCTTGAAGATGTTGTCGAGCGTAATCTTCGGCGCAGCAAGTTCGCGTTCGCGATCGATGCGACGACGCTCTTCTGCAGCTTCTTCGGCAGCGCGAATCGACTCGACCACGAAGGCCTTGTCGCCCGCATCTGGAAGTTCGTCGATACCCGAGATCGCAACCGGAGTCGATGGGAAGGCTTCGGTCGTGCGCTCGCCCTTGTCGTTGATGATGTCGCGCACGCGACCATAGCCGCGACCGATGACGATGAAATCGCCCTTCTTCAGTCGGCCTTCCTGCACCATCACGCGAGCCACAGGACCGCGACCTTCTTCGATGGAAGCCTCGAGCACCGTGCCGCGTGCCATGCCGCCGAAGTCCGCCTTCAGTTCGAGCAACTCGGCTTGGTAGTCGAGCATCGCAAGAAGTTCTTCGATGCCGTCGCCACGCGTGGCGCTTGTCTTGATGACTTCGGTATCGCCACCCCACTCGACTGGATTGAGCCCGTTTTCTGCCAACTGCCCGAGCAAGCGACGAATGTTCGACTCGTTCGCGTCGGGACGATCGATCTTGTTCATGGCCACGACGATTGGTACGCCTGCAGCCTTTGCGTGCTGAATCGACTCGACGGTTTGCGGCATCACGCCGTCCACCGCGGACACGACCAACACCACAATGTCTGTCACCTTCGCGCCGCGCGCACGCATGGAAGTGAACGCCTCGTGGCCCGGCGTATCGATGAAGGTCACCATGCGATCAACATCGCCAGACTTCACCGGCACACAGAAGGCACGCGTCGACTGCGTAATACCACCAGCTTCGCCCTCGGCGATATTCGTCTTGCGAATACGGTCGAGCAAGCTCGTCTTACCGTGGTCGACATGGCCGAGAATGGTGACAATGGGCGCACGGCGGCGCTCATCCACGCGCTCACGGCCCTTGAAGCGCTCCTCGATAATTTCCGCCGCAGACTTCGCCTCATCCACGATGAGATCGATGT
>JASGCF010000131.1 GCA_030054275.1 Limnohabitans sp.
GGGGTCGTCTTCGGGGTCGTCTTCGCAGTTCCCGTCGCGGGCTTCGTGGTGGGCTTTTGGGTGGGCTTTGGGGCGGGCTTCTTGGCGGTGCCCGTTCCTTTGGTCACGGGAGAAGTCTTAGCCGACTTGACACTCTTCACACGCTTCACTTGCTTCGTTCGCTTGGTGGTGGTTTTTGGCATGGCGCGGCGTTCGTCTACCTTTTGCCACGAGATGCGCCGCTCGGCGAAGTTGCCGATTGTTCGTCGAGGGCGTAGATTTCAATCGATGACCGCAGCGCACGAACCGACGCACGAGAGTTCGCTGTGGATACAGCCGTGGCATTGGGGGCCGATCAAGCGATTCCGGCGTCAATTTCGCACTTGGCGGAACGAGCGATTTTGGCAGACACCCGCCGCGCCGGTCGCGCGTTCAACAAACGCGCGCATCATCGTGACGCTGACCACTTCACCGAAGCGGTTACCGCATCTTCAACCAACACTCGCAAGCCTGCTGAATCAGAGCATTGTTCCAGATGAGATTCATCTGAATGTTCCGCTGATTTTTCAGCGGACAGGTGAGCCATATGTGTTGCCCGCGTGGCTTACCGATTTCGATTCGCGTGTCATGGTGTATCGCCTCAACGACATCGGCCCTGCAACGAAAAGTGTGCCGACCATCGCACGAATCGCTGCTGAAAGTAACGCCATCATCATCGTTGCAGACGACGATGTGCGGTACCTCCATCGCACGATCGAAGTACTGGTTTCGGCAATTGCGCGCGACCCTTCAAATGCGTACGGGTTGAGCGGTTACTCCTTCGCAAGCGACTGGTCGAATCAGTACGAACGGCGCGAAACTTTGGTCGAAGTGCTTGAAGGTTGGGCTTCGTGGGCGGCACACCGAAGCACACTCGGCGACGGGATCTCCGCGTACTTTGAATCTGTGCGCAGCGAGCGCCCATGCTTTCTGCATGACGATGTGGTCATGAGTAACTGGCTTGCGATGCGCAACATCCCACGCATCCGTCTCTTTGATCCGCGCGCAAACACCAAACTCATGAAACGGCGCGGCGCACAACTCGCAAGTGGCTATGAACACGACGCGCTTCACAAGGGCGCCGGCGGACTGGTGCAATCACTCGATCCACGCGCCGTTGCTGCTGCGCTTGCGCGGCGCGGCGCATTGGCGCTACACACGCCCGATTGGAACCACGCATGATTGATCGCACGCTTACCGCCTCTGTGCTGCTCTCCGACCTCGTAAGGCTCGGACGACAGCATGACGGCGGATATGTCGTCCCACACAGTATCGTGCGTTCCTGCGACGCGGTTGTTGGACTAGGCGTGCACGACGACTGGTCGTTCGAAGAGGCGCTCCGCAGCGCAATGCCTGTTTGTCACGCGCTGCATCTCTATGACCCAACCACGACGCATGCGTTTTTACGACGACGCGCCATCCGAGCGACCCCCAAACTCATCACGCATGCGCTCACCTTCGATCGCGCGCGCCTTCGCGAAGATTGGGCGCGCTGCTCCGCACCGCTTCGCTATCGCGCGCTTCTCAAGAGTGGCGCACAACACTTTCACGAGTGGATCGCGCATGAAGCATTGACACAACACGAGCCAAAACTCACCAGTCTTCGCAAGGCCATCGAGCGCGCTGTCGACCGCGGCGCAACGCGCATCGCTCTGAAGATGGATATCGAGGGTGGGGAGTACGAGGCCTTCGCAAGCGACTGGAGTCGGCGTGTCGGACACCATGTTGCCCTCCTCGTCGTGGAGTTTCACGATCTCGACCGCACGCCGGAGCGCTTCAACGAGGCCATGCGCGCACTCACGGCGATATTCGTCCCCGTGCATATCCACGCGAACTCAGGCGCAGGCCTCACACCGTGCGGGTTTCCCGCGGTACCCGAGATCACTTTCGTCCACCGCAACCTGCTTCCACCGAACATCACGCGTGAGGCACGCAACTACCCGATCGTTGGACTCGATCAACCGACACATCGTGGCGAGTGCGACCTCGCGTTCACTGCGTAAGTGAAGCGACGCGCGCACGACATCTCCAGAACCGCTACACGACATCTACACGACATCGTCTCTGCGATAGTCAAGATCCGGTGCTGGGCTTGGATTCGCAGCGACCTCTGGAGTCTTGAAGCAGCCAACCCATCGCGTTGGCGCCACTTGAACAAGCGCGTACTCGTCGTCGTCTGCAAGCGCTGGCTTGACGCCCGCTGGTGGATCTGGCCACCATGGCACGAGTTTCTGCGTGAAATTCGCAGTTGTCGTCGCATGGATCGCCAGATCCATCGCGTTCGGCGGCGGAAGTGTGAACTGCTTCGCGTCCTTCACGACCTCTTCCACCGTCGTGAGACGATGCTTGCGCGTCGCGAGCAGCGGAATCGAGTTGAACAATCCACGGGTGTAGGGATGCAGCGGATTGTCGAAGAGTTCGAACACCCGCGCATACTCAACCACGCGGCCTGCATACATCACGCACACAACATCTGCGTTCTCCGCAACGACACCAAGATTGTGCGTGATCAGCATGATGCCCATGCCACGCGAACGCTGCAGTTCACGCAACAACTCAAGAATTTGCGCCTGAATCGTGACATCGAGCGCGGTCGTCGGTTCGTCAGCCAAGAGCAGCGTGGGCTGGCACGCAAGCGCCATCGCGATCATCACGCGCTGCCGCATACCCCCTGAGAACTGATGCGGATACGCCTTCATGCGTTCTTCAGCCTTGGGGATTCCAACATCCTTCATCGCCTGAATCGCCAAACTCCACGCCTGCTCAGCGCCGACCTTCTGGTGCAGCAAAATCGCCTCGATGATCTGATCGCCGATCGTGTAGACCGGATTGAGGCTCGTCATCGGCTCTTGGAAGATCATGGCGATCTTGCCACCCCGCACAGACAGCATCTCGCGCTCGGAGAGCGCAAGAATATTGCGCCCCTCGAACATGATCTGCCCACGATCAAATCGCCCGGGCGGTCGAGGGATCAACTGCATCGTGCTCATCGCAGTGACGCTCTTGCCGCAACCGGATTCACCGACCACGGCGAGCGTTTGATTCGGATGGACCGTCATCGAAACGCCAGCCACCGCTTGAATGCGCGGTCCTCCCGCAGAGTTGGCGAAACTCACAGCAAGGTCTTTGACCGCAAGGATTGGGCCGTGAGTACGCGGCTGTTGGTGATGAGCCCCGCGATTCGGCGTTGCATTGGTACCCGCTGCCTGCATCAGTGGGCCGCCTTTCTGAGTTTCGGATCAATCGCGTCTCGCATCGCTTCGCCAAGCATGTTGTAACTCAGCACCGTGAAGAAGATGGCGAAACCGGGGAACACTGCCAACCACCACACAAAGGTTCCGGTCGTACCCGTTGCGCTGGAGAGCAACTTTCCCCACGATGCTTGGCCGTCGGGCCCAAGACCAAGGTAGGAAAGCGTTGCTTCCGCGATGATGGCCGCAGCAACTGCGAACGAGGCATCGACCAAGACGGGCGTCACGCCGTTCGGCAGCATGTGACGGAACAGCACGCTCCGGAGCGGCAGACCCGCAGCATGCGCGCCTTGCACAAAGTCCTGTCGTCGAAGTTTCAAGAATTCCGCGCGTGTAAATCGCGCCGCGCCCGTCCATGACACGCATCCGATGATCGCCATCATCACATAGGTGTTCCGCGGCAAGACCGCTGCAGCCACGATCAACAGGAAGAGGACCGGGATCGCCATAAAGATCTCGACGACGCGGAACAACGCAAGATCGACCCAGCCGCCAAAGAAGCCCATGAGCGCACCCACGGTCACACCGATCAGCAGGGCGATACCGGTTGAAACAAGTCCAATCGAGATGGAAAGCCGGCACGCCCACAGCATCTGCGACAGTACATCTTTGCCAAGCGCATCTGTTCCAAGAAGTACCACGCGCTTCCCAATCGGACGCCCTTTGGTGCCTTCTGCTTTCGTATCAAGCCGCGTGAGCGGAGGCAGCGTGTAACTGTCGGAGCGTCCATACGAGGGGGAGAACGGAATCAGGGTGTAGCCCATCGCGTACTCGCCCGAAAATTCTTGCTCGTCGTAGGTTTCGAAGTCGACCAGTTTGTCGCTCCAGCGCGAAGCGCTTGCGCTGCATGCCACAACCGCTGCAAGCAGAACCACGGCAAGTCGAACCGGCGATTTCCCCGCCACCATTGCAGCGAATCCGGCCAGCACAGTCGCTGTGAGACCAGACGCAATCCACGCAAAGCCGCCAATCCTCCCAAGATCCCGCATCCACAGCGAACTGTCGTTGTCGCGCGTGATGCTTGAGATCACGCCTGCGATCACGATCGTGAATCCTGCCTGCATGGCGACCAAGAGTAAGAGGCCAAGCCGTGATGAACGCGCTGGAACACCAAGGCGCTCTGCGAGCCCGCGAGGCAAGAGTGCGAACGGGACTCCAAACAACGCGCCAGCCAACAGCGCAATGTCGACGCTCGTCAGATTCTGCCAGAGCGGAGAATCCCACGCACCTGTCGAAAGATTGCGTCGCCACAGTGGATGTGCATTCGCGATGACTGGGCCAAACACGGCAAAGAATGCGATGGCGCCAATCCAAACAAGCGCCACCCGTGCGCCGAATCGCCCAACGACGCGCTCCCAAGCGTCTGCCCAAAAACCTTTCGCAGGTCCTGAGCCCACGCCGCGCATCGCATCGATGCCACTGATCGCTCGTGGTTCACTCATAACTCACCCGCGGATCCGCCACCGCATAGAGAATGTCTGCGAAGAGAAGCGCCGTCAAGTTCACGCAGGCAATCATGAAGGTGTTGGCCAGAATCAACTCACGATCGCGCTGGTTGATCGCATCAAGAATCAGCGAACCCATGCCGGGAACCGAGAAAATGCGCTCGATGACCACTGAACCCGCAAGCGTCGCGGGAAACACCGTGACGAACATCGTGATGAGTGGAAGCAGACTGTTCCGGAAGACATGGTGAATCACCACATCCTTACGCGCAACGCCCTTCGCCTTCGCAGTGCGCACATAGTCGGCGTTGAAGTTGTCGAGCATCGCAGCACGAGTCTGCTTTGAGAGCACGGCGAAGCCGCCGTACACCAAGCACGCCACTGGCAGCACAATGTGCCACAGCGCATCGAGAAGCCACCCGATTTGCCAGGTGCCATCCGCCTGCACCGCGGGTAAGAATGTCCATGCATCCGCAGCGCGATCGTGCAAACCCGAAACTGGGAAGAGGCCGAGGTACTCGTCGCTTGCGAGGTATCCAACAGCAAGCACTCCCGCCCAAACCGTGGGAATCGACCACAGCGCGACATAGGTCGCGCCAGAGAACTTGTCGAACCACGAGCCAGCTCGCGCGCTTGCCACGATGCCTGTCGGAATCGCAACGAGATAGATGATCGGGAATGCGATGAGATTCAAGAGCAGCGTCACAGGCAACGCATCGACGATGAGGTCCGTGACAGGTCGGCTCTTTGAGAATGCAGTTCCGAGATCTGGCGCACCGACCCACAAGACTCCTGGGATCACGGGCAGGCCTGCTTCTGGAAACGCGTGTTCTGAGAAGGCACGCGCAAGCACCGAGCGTCGAAGCGTCGCCTCCGACCACTTCGTCGCCATGGTGTTGAATGCACTCGTGACTTTCGACCATGCAGCATTGGAGCGATCCGCCGGAACCACCTCCACGCGCGCGACAACAATCTTCCCTTTCCCGTCGAGCCAATCCTCACGATTGGCCGCACGAGCGTATTCAACCAGTGCAGATTCAAACTCGCGCTTTGCGCCGAGATACTGTGAGCGCGCAGCGAGCGCATCGTTCGCGATACGCCGATACGCGCGTTGCCGCTCGGCGATGTCCGTTGCCGGAAGTACCTGGCCGACTTCCTCCACAGGCAACGATGGCAAGGTGAGTTCACCCCACCCAACAAGTGGTGGCTGCGGAATGTCCTTCGGGCTTTGCAATCGCTCGCCTGCACTGGTGACTTGATCGCGAGTGCCAAACTTCACCGGTGAAATGCGGTGTAACCACCGTGCGTACTGCACAAGCACTGGGTCGTTCAGCCCATAGCGATCTTGCAGATATGCCTCAAGAATTGCTGCCTTCGATGCATCCTGCTGTCCGCCAGCTGCAGACGCGGCTGCACCGATCCCACCGGGCGAAAGTGCAAGAAGCAGAAACACCACGAAGGTGATTCCGATCACCGTCGGCAACATGAAGAAAAGTCGGCGTGCGATGTAGTTGACCATCGATCACTCGGCGGAACCGGCCGCGGGAGCGGCGCGGAAGAATTCCCAAGGCTCGAGACCCGACTTGTAGGTTTCGACATTTCCAATCGTCTTCTTCACGAAGCGAAGCCACGGGGCAACCCGAATAAAGGTGTAGGGCTGCTCTTCGTGAATGACCGCTTGGAACTCATGCCACATCTTGCGCCGAGCCTCAAAGTCAATCGTGGTTCGAATGCCGTCGATCGCCTTGTCTGCTGCCTGCGAGTTCCATTGTGCGAAGTTGTCGCCACCCTCTTTGATCGACTCCGAGTGGAAGATCTGCCGCGGATCACTTTCCGGCGCGCTCGCAGACCACGCCATCGTCAACGCATCAAAACTCCGCGCTTTGAGGATGTCAGACATCGCAGCCCAATCGATCGGCTTGACAATCATCACAATGCCAACGCGCGCGTAACTATCTTTGATGAATGTCGAGATTCGCTCCGAGATTTCGTCAGAACCAGATCGGGTGAATTCGAATTCAAATCGATCGCCCTTCTCGTTCTCGAGAATTCCGTCGCCGTTGCGATCTTGCCAGCCCGCTTCTGCAAGCAACGCCTTTCCCTTCGTAGGATCGAAAGGCCAAGGCTTGATATCGCTTGCAAACACAGGGCTTTCTGGATTCACCGGCCCTTGCGAAATCTCGCCGACACCTTCCCAGATGTCCTTGATCATCCGCTCACGGTCGAGGCACAGCGTCATCGCTTGACGCACGCGCTTGTCCGCGAACGGAGTTTGGCGGCCGCTGTTCTTCCCTTCATTCCACACGATGAATGAGTAGCCAGAGCGCATGTTGATCCAGCGCGGCGAGAAGTTCAGCGTGTCCCAGCCAGCTTCTTTCGTCTTCTTGACGAACTGAGGACTGGTAGGCGTAATCATGTCGCCTTCGTCAGATTGATACGAAGCCAGTCGTGAAGTGCTATCTGCGACGACCTTGAATCGCAGCCGATCGAGCGGCGGCCGCGGACCCCAAAAATTCTCGTTGCGCACGAGAACAAGATCCTCGCCAGGCGTCCACTGATTCTCGACATCCAACCGCTCAAGTTTGAACGGACCGCTTCCAACCAACAACCCTGTTGCGCTGTTGATCTGCGAAGGTTGCAGTTTGGAGTAGTAGTGCTTGGGAAGCACATAGTTCCCCAAGGTGTAGGTGAGGTTGAAGGACAGCGCACGGTTGAAGACGAACTCAACGGTGCGCGCGTCAATCACTTTCACATCTTCGATCTGATCGAGCGTCGCACGCACACGCTCTGTTTCCATCGAAGGATTGAAGATGTACTCGTCGAAGGTCCAACGCACATCTTCTGCCGTCAACGGCTCGCCGTCGGAGAACCGTAATCCGTCGCGCAGCCGCACCCGAATCCACAGCCCTGCCGGATCTTGCTGCCACGCCGCCGCGAGCACGCCGCGGAACTCAAGCGTCTTCGGGTCGTACGCGGCCAGCGAATCGCACACGCGGTCGATCACGCGCCGCCCGTACACATCGCTTGCGATGTTCGGAGTGACCTTCGGCGGCTGCCCTTCGAAGATCTCTGTGAATTCACCGCCCTCAGCAAATCCAGACTGCGTGCGCGGATCGGTTGCGAAATCCCACGGCCGCTGCCACTCGATCTTGACGCCTGGACGCGCCCACGACTCGTCGCGGCTCGTTTCGACCTGCTGCCCCGAAGATCGCGTCGGACCGCTGGCGATGACTCCGCTCGCCAGTTTCTTCTCGATCGCGGCGAGTTTCTCAAGCATGTCACGCTGCAGGACCCATTCGCGGTCTCGCTGAAGCATGGAAAGCCACACGAGGACCAGCACTGCGAGAAGCAGCACGATCTGGAAGAAGTCCTTAAGACCAAAGCGGTTGTTCATGTGCGCACCTTCCCCGAACGAGGGGGCGCCCATCCTACAGCACCGTGCAGCGGATCCCGACCTTCCGACACTTTTTCTGCGCGATCAATTCAGCCAACACGACGACCACGCATGGGGTCGAATCGCTCACGCAACTCATCACCAAGGAAGTTCAGCGACACCAAGGTCAGCGCAATCGCAGCGCAAGGGGCGGCGAGCATCCACCAGCGGCTCTCAACAGTGTTGAGTTCGCCAAGGCCATCCGCTGCCATGTTGCCCCAACTCGGCAACGGCTCTCGGACGCCGATCCCAAGAAACGACAGGAAACTCTCAGAAAGAATGGCTGCCGGAACTGCAAGCGCGGCATACACCAGCACTACAAAAC
>JASGCF010000132.1 GCA_030054275.1 Limnohabitans sp.
CGACTCAAGGACGAGTAGCCTGCAACGCTCGCATGTACGCATGGGTATTCGCTCGCGGAATCATCACAAATGGGATTGAGTCTTCCACTCATCGCCGCGCTTGCAGGCACCGTCGACTCCATGAATTTGCGCGGGGAGTTGCTCGCGCTCGGCGTGCAGACGATTCGTTGCGGTGGACCGGATATCTCACACATGCTTGCTCGCATGCGCGGTGGGGTTGCCGAAACGCTCCCTCTGAGCGCGAATCATAGAGATGTCTACCGATCGATTGGATTTTCGAAGTCGTGGAGCGTCGATCTCTTTCCGGACGAATCGCCCGACCAGATCGTCGACCTGACCGCGCCGCTCCCTGAGGAGTTGGTCGGACGATTTGACGCATTTCTCGACGCGGGCACGCTAGAGCATGTCTTCGATCTTCGGGCTGCGTTTACTGGCCTGTTCCATTCGCTTGCTGTCGGAGGAGTCGCGATGCATATCTCTCCGCTCGATGGATTTGCGAATCACGGTTTCTATCAGTTTGGGCCGAAGCTCTTGGCGCGTCTCTACGCAGCGAACGGATTTCATGAAATGCGCGCGTGGATCATCGATCTTGAGATCGATACCAATCGCGGTCGCATCGCTCCAGTCACCGCATTCGATGCGCCCATCGAACGAAACTGTGCGACGCAGCGTCAACTGCTCTTTTTTGCGGCACGCAAGCGAACACGAGAGTCGGTGCGCGAGAGCGACAGAGGTGTACGAAGTGCAATGGAACCCTGTGCCGTTCCGATCGACACTCACTTGTTGTCGCACGCGATCAATCCAAAGCTCATTGCGCCGGTCGATCATGTGATGATTGAGCGGCTGGCGCATGCCGGCTTCGGTCGGTCGACGCAACGGGGCAATTCAAGAATGCAATCACTGCAAGCACGATGGAGTTCGTTGTGGCGAAGATGAATCGCTTTCAAGGCATTCGTTCACGCGCGCAAGCAATGCTCTCCGCGCTCGTCGGTGATCCTTGGCGTCAAGAGGGTGACACATGGATCTGTACGCGAACATGGACATGCACAGCGCCACGCATGCTGTCGTCTCGTGGAGGTTGTGCGCATATTGAAGTAGGAGTCGGCGTCGCAGAGGGCGTACGGCTTACGCCACTTGCTGCACCTATTCACCTTGAACAAGGTCTTACGCTCGGTCGTGCTGTGGAACTGACAGCCCGAGGTCCGCTTCGGTGTCGTGCACATGGAACAATCGATCATGATGTACGCATTGCGACTGACGGGCCGGCACTTGAGCTTGGTTCCGGTGTGCGTGTCGGCCGATTGAGCCGTGTGTGGGCACACACTGGTCCTCTGCACATCGGCGACTCATGCGTTTTGGGTGAAGCGAATACATGGATTGCAACCGGTCGTGGCATTACGATCGCGCCTCATTGCGACTTCACCCACGCGGTCACACTCGATAGTGCAGGCGGCTCGATTGAGATGGCAACAGGATCAGGGGTCGGGCCAAACTCTGTGCTCTACGGTCACGGTGGTTTGCGCATCGGTTCGGGCGTCGCCATCGCAGGCCTCTCGATGTTGGTTCCAGGCAATCATCGATTTGCGCAACTCGACAAACCGATTCGTGCGCAAGGCACCGAGCCACTGCCAATCTCCATCGGCGACGATGTGTGGATTGGCGCTGGCGTGATGGTGCTTGGAGGTTCAAGCATCAGTGATGGTTGCGTCATCGGAGCGGGGAGTGTCGTTCGCGGACATCTTCCTCCTCGAGTCGTTGCGGCGGGAATTCCAGCGCGCATCGTTCGTTCGCGTGATGCAGCGCCTCACTCGTAGCAGCGACGAGTTTCATCAACCATACGAGTGAGTCCGAATCGCTCTTCAATGAATTTCGGACCAGCTGTTCGGAAGCGATCTCGCATGTCGGCGTCACCGAGAAGCGTGCGAAGTGCTGCTGTAAGGGCGGGGGCATGAGCGTGATCTGCGAGGAGTCCTGTGTGGCCGTCGTGCACTGCATCTCCCACACCACCGACCCGCGCTGCAACAACCGGAACACCGAGCCACTGTGCCTCAAGCAGAACATTCGGGGTACCTTCGATCCGTGATGTCAAGAGCGCAATGTCAGAAGCTGCCAGAAGTTCAGGAATATCTTGGCGGCGTCCAAGAATTTGAAACCGCGGTCCAAGTTGTGCAGCGGCTGCAGTGACCTCTGCGGACATTGGCCCGTCGCCAGCAAGTGCGAAGCACACATCGTCTCGTTGAGCGAGTATCTCTCGCGCGACTTCGACGAAAACAAGCGGTTGTTTTTCTTCGCTCAATCGCAACACCCCAGTGATCAAAACCGAAGCGTTCCCAGCGATTGACGCGCGTGTCCGTGCGATCGCTTCGCGACTCGGCCTGTACACAGATTCTGTATCAAGTCCGTTCAGCACAACTCGGATCTTGTCAGGATGGATACCAATCCACTTTGCGTAACTGTCCGCGCCTTCCGCCGAGTTCGCAACGAATCTCACGCGTTGATCGCGCGCGAGCGCTTGATACCAAGGCAGCATCCATGGTCGTGACAGCATCGGAAAGTTGCCGGGATGCACCGAGCGCAGCGAGAGCACGACGCGGGGCACATCGGCCAAAATCGCAGCAATCCCCCCAGCAATATTCGCGTGATCAAGCCATGCGTGCACAACATCCGGTTTTGAAGCGAGGAACTCTCCGACCAAATCTGCGACATTTGGACGCAAGGACGAACCAACAGCACGCAACGCGAACCGCAAGCGCTCATCGCGACGCAAGTGTTCGAACGCGGTTGAGTTCGCAACGACTCCGAGCGTGCGCACCGAAACACCCGCGTTTTCAACCCGTGACAGATAGTGCGCATGAACACCGACGCACGCGTTCAGTGTGACGAGTTCATGCTGGGCAAGTTTCCGTTGCGCACTCTCCGCGAGAAACGCAGCGAGCTGCCGCTCTGCACCGCCAGGTGCCAAACTTCCAATGATCGAGAGTACGCGCGGCATTGATCCATGGCAGGATTCTTCTGGAAGCGTGAGCGCTCTCTCTAGGATGTGGGTGGCGACGGTGCTGCTTGATTCCAGCGCATTGGCAAACGAGCGCGCACGAGTTGCGACACGCGCAGGTAGACGCGAGGCGACACGCCGCGCGATAGCACCCGTCGCGTGCACACCGAAACTCCACGCGCGTCGATGGAGTGGTTCACCTCGAGCAAATGCTGTGTGGTAGCAGCCCATTACGCCACGCTCGCTTGGTGAAAGCCATAGGTTCGGATGGTTTTCGTCACCATTTGAGAAACCGAGAATCGCTCTGCAATGAATGGCGGACCTTGCATCGAAAGCCGCGCGCGCAAAGCAGGATCTCGCAGAATCTCAAGTGTGTGCTGTGCCAACTGGTTCGCGTTCCCCACATCAACGAGCATTCCGGTACACCCATGGTCGACGGCATCTGAGGTACCGCCAGCTCGCGTCGCAACCACAGGGCAACCGAACGCTTGTGCTTCAAGGAGCGCATTCGGTGTGCCCTCCACACGCGAGGCGTGCATCACAACATCCGCCGCGCAAAGAAGCGGTGCGACATCATCGATTCTGCCGAGTAGCGTGATTCGCGGCTCATCAGCGATCATTGCAGCAATGGTGGTGCGAAGCGGTCCGTCGCCCGCGATGACGATGCGTGTCTCCGGTCGCGCGCGCAGCACCTGTCGTGCTGCGTCGATAAACACATGTGGCTCTTTTTCATCTGCGAGACGGAAGACTCCCGCAATGAGCGCCGCACCATGTGGTGCGAGTTCGTTGCGAGTCTGTGTGATGCGCGCTGCATCAGGCATCCGAGAAACGCGCGGATCAAACGCGTTCAACACCAAGTGAAATCGAGATGGATCGATGCCAATCCATGCCGCGTAATCTGCAATTCCCGCGCGCGAATTACCAATCCACTGCACCCTCGGATCCGTTGCGAATCGCTGATACCACGGCAGAAATCCCGTGCAGTCCATTGCTGGAAAGTGAGTGGGATTCACATTGCGCGTTGAGAGCACGATGCGCGGAACGCCAGCAGCGAGCGCAGCTGCGCCGCCCCACACATTGGCACCATCGAGCCAAAGATGTACGACATCCGGACGGAGCCGTATGAACTCCGCATAGAGCTCGGCACACCACGCGCGCTCCGCGGGATGCAGTCGCGCGAAGAGCCAAGTACCGTGGCGATTCCTTTTGAGTTCTTGAAGTGTTGCGAGGTCGAGTGGGCGGCCAGCCGTCGCGACTGGAACCTGCGCCTCTTCCGCAAGCGCTCGATAGTGTGCATTCGCTCCCTCAAGCGGAAGCATCGTGAGAATGCGGGCATCGATGGCATGCGCCCGACGAGATTCGCGCGCGACATACAGAAGCTGTCGTTCCGCTCCGCCAGCCGCGAGCGAGCCGATCACATGTACAACCAACGGTTGCGTTCGTTGGGGTCGTCGTGCGATCGGAACGCGCAGAAACGCGTCCATCGCCCGCGATGTACCTCGAGATGCTCGTGCGGAGGCAAACCAGCGATCAAGCCGACCGGCAACACGCATATCCATCCATCGTCCAATTCCGGTGCGTGCGAATGCACGCACGAGAGGCCACGGATGTGTCCCCAGCGGATGAAGTATCTGTTGATCGATCTGGTCTGCGTAACGGTCCATCACCCATCAACTCCAAGCGCTTTGCGAATCACGGCGTGGACACGCTCTGCTGCGAACACCTCTTGTGCAAGTTCGCGCGAGGCGCGGCCCATGATGCGAACGAGCTGCGGATCGCGTGCGAGGCGAAGGCATGCTTCCGCCAAAGCCTGTGCGTCGCCAACAGGTACCAGCAATCCGTTGACTCCATGGCGCACCGTTTCACGGCAACCTGGGGCATCGGTGGTGATGACAGCGCGTCCAGTCGCAAGCGCTTCGAGCGTACTTTTCGGCGTTCCCTCGCGATAGGACGGCAGCACAAACACGGTTGCGTTTGCAAGTTCAGGCCGCACATCTGTCAAACGACCCGCGAATTCGAGATCACCCGCGTCGATCCACGCCTGTAGTTCGGTGCGGCGAATCGCAGAGGGATTTTCATCGATCCAACCCACGAGACGAAATCGTGCGTCCGGCATGACAGCGCGAACGCTGCGTGCTGCTGCGGCAAATTCACGCACGCCTTTGTCTTTTAGAAGGCGTGCCACCATGAGAAAAACGGGTGGTCCATTCGCGATGTCACGCACCGGAAATGCCTCAAGGTCAACGCCGCTTCCAGCGCATCGCAAGAGTTCAAGATGCGTTGGTGTCTCCGGCAACGCGCCGATGGCCGCAAGTTCCGCACGATCATCATCATTTTGAAAGATCACAGCCGTCGCGTCGTGACATGCCTTGCGATAGAGCCGCGTCGCAGCCACTTTCAGCATGCGTGCGCGTAAGGAACTTCCGGTAAAGGCGAATCCGAGCCCAGTCACCATGGCAACACGACGAGGAACGCCAACGCGAGCCGCCGCAGGAATCGCGTAGAAAATGGGCTTTGGATTGCTCGCGAACACTGCGTCAGGTTGAAGCTCCGTAAGGAACCGATCGAAATACTTGCAGGCAGCGCGCTCGCGAAGCGGATTCATGCTCGTTCGATCAAGCGGTGAAAACACACATCGCGCGCCAAGCGCGGCGACCTCGTCGCGCACCACATCTGCGTCGACTTCACGCGGCAGTGGCGTCGAAACAACAACCTCGTGACCTCGCGCGACAAGATCCCGCACCAGCGTTCCACGGAACGCGACCACTGCGTCTCCGATTCCGTTGATGACCACGATCTTCGACATGCGATCCGACATGCAATCACTGTACGGGGAAGGCGGCGACGCGTCCCGCACGCACGGTGCTTGCGCGCATCGCGCGTCGGGAAATCCGCCGCCGCCGATCTGCGATGACTTCGTCATACAGCGAGCGGTATTGCGCTGCAATGTGCCGAATACAGAACTGTGCACGCATGCGTTGAAGCGCGCGCTGGCCGGCCGCGGCGCGCTCGGTGGAGGAAAGCTGCGCGAATCGCACGATCGCGTCACCGAGCGCTGTGGGATCACGCGGAGGAACCAGAACGCCGGTGTCGCCAAGGAGCGTTGCTGTTTCGCCAACATCCGTTGCAATCACAGGCACGGCGCTCGCCATCGCTTCACCAAGCGCATTGGGGAAGCCTTCCGCAACACTCGATGAGACAACAAGATCAACGCCAGCGAGGCATCGATGCACATCCGTACGCTCGCCGAGCAGGTGCAAGCGTGTTCGAAGTTCATCTGGGACAGCCAACTCTGTGGTGCCGCGACCAAGACACACAAATCGCAGGTGTGGCACGCGTGCAGCGGCTCCACATGCAGCGCGGAGAAATGTTGCGTGATCTTTCACCTCGTGCACACGCGCGATCAATCCGACGACAACCTCGTGCTCGTTCGCCCCGATTTCGGTTCGAAATGCAGCGCTCGTCGCGCGCTCGGCGTTCGAGCGGTCAAGTTCGAATCCGTTCGGAATCACAATGGCGCGCGCATTGCGATACCCAAGGGCTTGGTGCTCTGCTGCACTCTTTGCCGAGTTGTTCACAATTGCGTCCGTGTGCGGCGAAAGCACACGACCACTGTGGATGACGGCTTGGGTGAGGAAGCGTTCTTGTGAGAGCATCCCGAGTGATTGACGAATGTTCCACACGATGGCGGTCGCACGCGGAAGCCACGGACGAGCCAGACTCGCTGCCACATTCGAGTGGTACATCCACGACTGGATGACATCGGGTCGTGATTTATGCAAAACGGCGACGAGGCGCCGAAGCGCATTCGGGTTGAGTTCTCCGCGGCGGAGCCCCACATGGTGCAGGCCCACGCCGAGTCCCCGAGCCTCACTTTGTAAGCCGCCGCCCTCAGAGAGAGTGACGATGGTCGGAATCACATCGGGCTGTTGCGAAGCCCGCACAAGCCGAAGCAGCATCTGCTCCGCCCCGCCGACCTCCAAGGAATTGATCAGGTGCACCACGCGCAAAGACGCTCTCCGATCGGGGGGTTGAGTATACCTGACCCATCTGTGCGCTCATCGGAGATGCGAGCGTGGCGCGAAACGCCCTTGATCATCCGTTTGCGAGGGAAGTACATGCGTGTGCAAGTTTGGAAGGGCAGCAGTGCTCGGCAAGCCATGCCCCAGCATGTCCAAATAGGTCAGTATCACTTTCTTGCCTTGATTCCTCATTTTCGGGAACCGCCGCTCACTCTACCGCCGTACCGCCCGTCCAACTGAGGGGCTTGTTTCGAGCTCAGAGAGCTCTTTGAGGAGTTGGGCGTTCGCGCCCCGACTGATCGAACAACACGACCGATCGAACAATCACGAGTGATCAAACAACTCGAAGGCGGGAACCTAGCCACCGACGCTCGCAGCGTGCGGGATCTGTGTGCATGGTCGCCCAAGTGGGGGTGGACTTCCGGCAGGGGCTCCTTTGAAGGGTCCTCAACCGGAGGCAGACTCCGATCACCCTCAAAGTGTGCACTTCGCCGCAATCGATCTGGGACGGTCGATTGGGGCTTATTGGGTCAAGTGGAACGATCCGAACGGCCGATGACCTGCGGTCCCCCAGGTCTTGAGACCACTGGAGTGATGTACGACATGAACTGTAACAAGACGCCCCAGACCACCGTCATCGTCACGACGCTTGCCTTCGAGCCAAACCGATTCCTCGGCATGCTGGCGCCAAATCGCCGGCTTCCTATGGGTGTCGGTCTAGGCGTTGGTGTAGCGATCTCTGCCGCCCTCGCGGTGAGCGCGCCATCCTTTGCGGTCGATGGTGTGCTGCGCGGATGGGGCCTCAACACAGACGGCCAGATTACGAAGCCGGCAGGCCTTGGCACCGTGAGGCAGGTGGCTGGCGGCGACGCATTCACAATCGCGCGGCTCTCCGACAATTCCGTGCGTTGTTGGGGTTCGAATACCCAACTCCAAACAGATGTACCAAGTGATGTACTTGAAGTGACCTGGATTGATGCCGGCGAGCGACACGCGCTTGCCGTTCTCGCAGCTGGCGGCGTCCGTTGCTGGGGCGACAACTCAGGATTGCAATGCGATGTCCCGGGTGACCTCACCGCTGCGACGCGCGTCGCGGGCGGCGCGTTGCACTCGATGGCGCTCACACCAGCAGGCGCGGTGCGTTGCTGGGGCGACAACACCAATGATCAGTGCACGGTGCCAGGAACGCTCGGAACCGCGAGCGAGATCGACGCTGGTTCGTTCCACTCGATGGCGCTCTCCACGACGGGCACAGTCGTTTGCTGGGGTCGCAACAACCTCGGCCAAGGCGTCGCTCCCGGCGACCTTGGAACCGTGACAGGGATCGCAGCTGGTACGGCACACAACTTGGCGATCACTTCGCTTGGTGAAGTGCGATGCTGGGGTGACAACGCTGAATCGCAGTGCACGCCGCCAGG
>JASGCF010000133.1 GCA_030054275.1 Limnohabitans sp.
CCGTGCGTTCGATTCCACGCAGAAACCATGCCGATATCTGCGCCCGGCGTTCCGGTCACGCCACCAACAACCTGACCAGTATTTCGCAGCGCGTACTGCACCCAGAAATCTGTGTCGTTCGGAATCTCGGCAAGCCCGCCGATACCGTCAAGTTCGGCCAGTTCAATCATGCCCCCACGAGCGCCGCCAAGCGCTGTGAGCATGCGAACCGCTTCACGGGGATCCTTGCCGGCGGCCAATCGCACGCGATGCCAACGATCGAGCCCGAGACGCGCTGCGAGTTGGGGGTCGGAGAAGGGTGTTGTAAAGAGGGGTTCGACGGTGGTCGCGCCAGCGCGCGAGAGTATTCGCGCAAGCGTGGTGTCACGGCTGGTTGAGGCGGTTCGCACCACACTCACTCCGTTCGCTTGGCCGATGACGCGCACGCCGCGCGCAAGTTGAACGACCACGGTGTCCGAGGAAAACGAGCCGGGCTCCACCACTTCAGCAGCGGCATCAAGCAGTGCCAACCCCGCGTCGTTCGGCAGCGGTTGAGGCCCCACAGCCCCACCTGCCTGCGCCGCCAACGCGAAGCCGAATCCGGTTGCAACCAAAATCGAGCCACAAAGAGCCAAAGAGGCCAACGGGGCTGATGCCAACCTCAGTGCCTGCTGCATGTGGAGTCGCGTGGTTGGGAACTTGCGGAGCATCATGAGATGGGTCGCGGAATGGGTCGCGGAATGGGTCGCGTTCTGCACAAGTGGTCGAACGAACGAATCTACCCCCCGCTTCGCCAAGTGCGACCCGAAAGTTCCGCACTGTTCCGAGATTCATGGACGACCACGCGGGTTTTTCAATCTGTGCGGGCGCGGCGCGGCGCTTGTCGGCCGCCAAAGCCTCGCTGTCGCTATATTCCGCCCCTTCCTCTTCGGCCGTCGCACTGCGTGCCGTACCCGCAGCGCACTGCGATCGCCCCAACTCTCCTTCCGAAACATCAATTCACACACTAGAGCACGCGAAAGCTTCAAAGGATCCACATGAGCAACCGCCGCCACCTCTTCACCTCTGAAAGCGTCTCGATGGGCCACCCAGACAAGGTTTCAGACGCGATCTCGGATGCCGTGCTCGACCTCATTCTTGATCACGATGCAGAAGGACGCTGTGCGTGCGAAACACTCGTGACGACCGCACAAGCGATCGTCGCGGGTGAGATCAAGTTCAACCACAACCCAAAGAAGAAGTTCGATGTGCAGCAGACCGTGCGCGACGCGATCCTGCGCATTGGCTACGACGATGCAGCGATGGGTTTCGACGGCAAGGGCTGCGGCGTCATCAACTTGCTCCACGAACAGTCTGCAGACATCGCGCGCGGCGTTGTGCGCAAGTCGAAGAAGGCGCAAGGCGCTGGCGACCAAGGCATGATGTTCGGTTTCGCATGCGATGAAACCGACCGCCTCATGCCGCTGCCAATCCACCTTTCGCACCGCCTTGTCGAGAAGCAAGCCGAAGTGCGCCGCAAGGGCATCGTTTCTGGAATTCGCCCAGACGCAAAGAGTCAAGTGACCATCGAGTACGAAGGTCTCGAGCCGAAGAAGGTCGACGCAGTGGTGCTCTCGACGCAGCACGCTCCAGAGTGGAACGGCGAGAAGAAGCAGGCGGAACTCAAGAAAGCCGTCACAGACGCGATCATCAAGCCAGTCCTCGGCAAGTGGTGGCACGACGGCGTGAAGGTCTATGTCAACCCAACTGGCCAGTTCGAGATCGGTGGTCCGCACGGCGACTGTGGTTTGACGGGCCGCAAGATCATCGTCGATACCTACGGTGGTCGCGGACGCCACGGCGGCGGCGCGTTCAGCGGTAAGGACCCGTCAAAGGTCGACCGTAGCGCTGCGTACATGGCGCGCTATATCGCGAAGAACATCGTCGCAGCGAAACTCGCGCGTGTGTGCGAAGTGCAAGTTGCGTACGCGATCGGCGTGGCCGAGCCAGTGTCTGTGCTTGTCGATGCACAGGGCACCGGTACCGTCGGCGATGAGGTGTTGTCTGCGCTCGTGCGCGAGCATTTCGATCTCACGCCGTTTGGCCTGATTGAAATGCTGAAGTTGCGCGCGCCGATTTACTCCGCAACCTCAAGCCACGGCCACTTCGGCCGCGAGCCAGGCGAAGGTGGGAAGGGCACCTTCACTTGGGAGAAGACTGACATCGCCGCTGCGCTGAAGAAGGGCGCGGGCAAGGCTGTGAGCGCTCCCAAGAAGGCCGTGCGTGAGCCGAGCCTCGCGTGAATCGAGAGGCACCCGTTGGCTATGCGGCGCGTGAGATTGCGCTTGAGCGCGTGCTCGAACACGCGCTGCGTTTTCCAGATCTCACCTATGGCGGTGGCGGATCCGGTACGCCCGCCGATATCTCGCGCAACGCTCTGAGCGATCCACGCGATGCGTCACTTGCCCGCGCCATTGAGCACGCTGTCGTGCGGCGATACCTCACGCTGATTGCCTGCGTGAGGCCGCATCTTTCGAAGAATTGGCCGCTGCTTGAGAAACCGGTGCAGGCAGCGCTTTTGGGCGGCGCTGCGCAGATGCTCTTTCTTGATCGCGTGCCAGCAGCTGCTGCGGTCGATGCAAGCGTCGAATGGACGAAGCGAAGACTTCGCCCTGGCGCTGGCGGCCTCGTCAATGCTGTGCTGCGCAAAGTGGCGGCGAGTATCGCGGAGCGCCTCCCAGCGGGTGACGCGCGAACGCGCGAACTTCTTGCGGATCACACGCGTCGCGATGTTGTACCGCTTGCAGATGGTGGAGCGATCCAACTCACCGTCGAAGCGTTCAGCGAGGATGCAGCCGCAAATCTCAGCGAACGCTCGAGTCACGCACGCGAACTCATCCTGCACTGGATCGGCGCGTTCGGCTTTCGCGAAGCAACGCGTCTTGCGATGCACGGTTTGGTCGAAGCGCCAATCATTTTGACTCCGTGCGATGCAACACACGCGGCACTAGTAGGCCGTGCCATCCCGCACGAAGACCCTGGATTTGTGGTGTGGACGGGATCCCACGCCGAACTGGTGGCGTTGCTCGCAGAGCACCCTGAATTCCGCGTGCAAGATCCAACCGCCGCAAGCACCATTGCGATGCTTGCACCACTTCTTCCGAAGCCACCGCGACGCATTGTTGACCTCTGCGCCGGGCGCGGCACGAAGACGCGACAACTCGCAACACTCTTTCCCGATGCAGAAGTGCGTGCGAGTGATCCAGACGATGCGCGCTTCGAAGCGCTCGCGCGACTGCGCGAACAGCATCGCGGAGTGCGGCCACTCTCGACACAGAGCATTTTCCGCGAAGGCCCGAATTGGGCGGACTTGTTGCTGCTTGATGTGCCCTGCTCGAATTCCGGCGTCTTTGCACGACGACCCGAAGCGCGGTATCGATTCGCGCGAGCACGCACGCATAGTGTTGCCGAGTTACAACAAAAGATCGCGGATCCGGCTGTTGGCTTGGTCGCACCTGGCGGCGCAATCATCTACGCAACATGTTCGATCGAGCGCTCTGAGAACGAGTCACAAGTGCGTCGGCTTTGCCAGCGCTTCGGGCTCTCGCTTGTGGTCGATCGCACGATCCTTCCCATGGGATTGCCTGGCGAAGCGCCTTCGGTCTATCGCGACGGCGGCTATCACGCATTGCTTGTCCGCGCGTAGCGCTTTGCGCGCGGCTCGGCGCGTTTCCCGCATTCCTCCACACACAACGCAACTGTCGGGAGTGCTACCATTGCGGCTTCCATCCGATTTCCGCGGGTGGCTTGCAAAGGCCGAGCGTCATGCGCATCACAGACATTCTCTCTCCGAGTTCCGTGAAGGTGCCACTGGCGTCGACGGAGAAGCACGCGATTCTCGACGAACTTGTTGATGTGCTTGCTGCAAATGGTTTGTGTCCCGATGCAGACGCTGTGAAGAAGGCCGTGTGGGAGCGCGAATCGATTCGCACGACCGGTATCGGCATGGGTCTCGCGATCCCGCACGGAAAGTGCGCGAGCGTGCAGGGCTTGGTGCTTGCGATTGGGAAGCCTCTCCATCCCATTGAGTTTGGATCGCTCGATAAGAAGCCCGTTGAACTCATCATTCTGCTTGTCTCGAACCCAGACAAGAAAGATGATCACATCCAAGCGCTTGGAAAGATCTCGAAGATCATGACCAGCCCAGAATTCCGGCAGCGCGCCTACACGGCGACGAGTGCTGTTGAATTGTTCGGTCTGTTCCGTGAAGCGGAAAGTTGACGCGTACGGCCGCAACGCTCATCGCCCTGCATTTTGCAGCGATTGCAATCGCAATTCACCCGCGCGCTTCAGAATCGGAGCCGCCTCGCGGGCCCGATCGCCAGCCATGAGCATTTCGCCAAGTTCCTGATGCAACTGCCATGTGTTCGGCGACAGTTCCATCGCTTCACGCAGCATGCGTTCCGCTTCGACGAAGCGACCAAGTTTGCGCATCGCAGACGCGCGCGCGCGCATCGCGAACGGATTTCCTGGCGCGATGACAAGCGTGCGTTCCACAAGTGCGAGGCCTTCCTCGACTTCTTCATTGAAATCCGAGTCAACCAAGACCAACGACAATCGCCGCATGGCCGTGAGATCGTTCGGGTCTTTCGCGACTGCCTCGCGCGCAATCGCCACTGCTTGTTCGCGTTGACCATCTTCAAGAAGCCATGTCACGAGTTCTTCGCGCAAGCCGCCCCACTCGGGATTGGCGCGCCACGAAGATTCCGAAAATCGCAGCGCATCTTCCAAGCGTCCATCGCCACGCATCACGCGTGCGCGCGCGGCGGCTGTTGCTTCATCAAGACCGTCGCGCGAAATCATCGCGTCGACGCGAGCTTCTGCAGCGGCATAGTCACCGAGCACTGAAGAAACCCAAATGAGGCTGCCCTCGATATTCCGCGTCCACGGTCCACGCACGCCGAAACCGTCGGGCGCGGGCAACGCAAAGGTGTAAAGCAAGCGCGCGCGTTCTGCGAGGCGCGCGACCGGTGCATCGGGAGCGACTTTCGTTCCGCTGAAAACCACTCCCGGAGGCGTCGTGATCTTGTCGCGTGAGAAGTCTGCCAGTGCGATGGCCGCGTTCAAGACGCCGACATACGCAAGTCCGCCGAGCGCAACGGTGGTCACCGCGATCACACCAAATCCAGCAGGTTGCACGCGGCCGGCAGATTTCAACTGCATGCGGTGCAATCGAGCGTCGCGTGCAGTCATCGTGTGGTAGACAAGCCATGCGAGATATGTGGCGCAAACCGCGATACCGGATGCGAAGAGAAGCGGTACGCCAATCGTGCCACGCATCGCGAAGAACACTCCAACTGCGATCGCTGCAAGCACGAGTTCTTCGTTCCAAGTGAGATCGAAGCGGCTCGGTCGCACAGGTGCGTCTTTCGCACGCTGCGCCAGAAACGCTGGCTTTCCGATGCCAACGAAGAGCGCATTTTCGGGACACGCACTCACGCAGTCGAGACACTTCATGCAGCCTTGATCGACAACCATGCGGTAGTCGCGCACTTCCTCGTGAACACGCACATTCGATGTGCACACAGCCGTGCAGTGTCCGCAGCCGCTGCATGCGTCGGTGACGCGAATGCGTACAGGTGCAAGTTCATCAAGCGGCGCGAAGAAACCTCCATACGGACAGGCGTAGGTGCAATAGCCCTTGGCACCGAGCAGATACACCGTGAGAAATCCGCACACGAGAAGAAACGGCACGCCCATCACGAGGCCAGGGAAAGTCGACCAAAAGTCACTGGTTGTGAGTTGCATGGTGAAACCGGGCCACTGCAGTTCCGGTCGTGTGAACGGCGCGATACCAAAGCGATACGCGATCGGCCAAAGGAACATGTACACCGCAAGCGCGAGCGGCAACCACAAAAGAAGCCGCGAGCGGAAGAGTTTCGGACGAATACCGATCTTCTTCATGAGGTAGCCGCAGAAATCCTGCAGCATCACAACATGGCAGCCCCAACCGCAGAACCATCGTCCAAGAAGTGCTGTCGAGAGAAGTGCCACAGCGAAGAAAATCGCGCCCACCGTGATCACGCCGTCTTTCACCGTCTCCATCGACTCGCTCGGTTCGATCGGCTTGATGGTTGTGCCTGACCAAAGCCACTGAACCACATGCACGATCATCAGAAGTTGGATGACGCCCAGCACTGTCGCGCGCTTCCAGCCCATACCGGAATGCGGAGCACGACTCCCCTTCGGCTCGACGCCATCAGGGAGCGCTGGGCGGAGACTTGTCGCCGAAACAACCGGCAACGCAAGCGAGACTTGGGTTTCCTTGCGCGATTCGCACTTCATGGGCCGCATCCTACGCGGAGGCGTTCGCTTGGTTTCCTATACTCGCCCCCTCAGATGCCCTCCCGCGATTACTACGAAATTCTCGGTGTATCTCGTTCCGCAACCGCGGATGAGATTCGTCGTGCGCACCGCAAACTTGCGCTCCAGTTCCATCCCGATCGGAACAAAGCGAAGGATGCACCGGCGAAGTTTGCTGAGATTCAGCAGGCGTATGAGGTGCTGTCGGATGACGCCAAGCGCAAGCAATACGACGATTTCGTGCGCTTGGGTGGCTCGCCCGATTCGTTCGGGAGTGGAGCGGCCGCCGCTGGGGCAGGCCCGTTCGGGGGCGGATGGGCTGGCGCGCAGACAAGCGGCACTGGTTGGAACGCAGACCCGCAGACCTTCGAATCGATCTTCGGCGATCTCTTCGGTGGAGGTGCGCGCGGGCAACGCGCACAAGCAGGACACGAATCAGGACAGAGGCAGCGCCAGCGTGCGCGCGCGCGCGAGCGCATGGAGTATGAGGCGCATGTGCCGCTCGAAACTGCGCTGCGAGGCGGAAAGCACTTCATCACGATCGATGGTCAACGCTTTGAACTCGACATTCCGGCGGGAATCAGCGACGAAGAATATCTCTCGGTTCCTGGCAAACTCGACGCTGTGATTCGCGTGCATGTGGGCGACCATGCTTGGATCGAGCGCGATGAGCGCGATCTCTCCTACGACCTGCCTGTGTCGATCGTCGAAGCCACACTCGGTGCTTCTGTCGACGCACCGCTCCCCGCAGGTGGCACGGTGACGCTGAAGATTCCAGCAGGTACCGCGAGCGGGAAGAAGATTCGTATTCCGGGTCGCGGCTATCCAGCGTCCAACGGCCGTCCGGCAGGTGACCTGTATGTCGTGGTGCAGATTGTGCCGCCGAAGGATCCGAACGCGCTGACGACGCAGCTCCTGCAGGAGATCGGCCGCTCGATTGAGAATCCGCGCGCGCGCGCGCCGTGGGCCACTCGCGGCGGATCATGACCACCGCATACCGCTTGGTGATCGACGAATGACTCGTCGCGCGCATCGCATGTTGCACTCGATGTACGGCCTAAAGTGCACGCGAAAGTGCTCCGTGAAGCGCACCGTGAAGTGCACCGTGAAGTGGCATTCGACGCTGCACTCACTTTGCGAGCACAAGCCGATCTGCCTCGGTTGTAAGGGTGCCCTTCAGATTGCCGATCCACACAGCAAAGTCACGGGTATCGCTTGAGAGCGCCTCATACGAGGCGAGTTCGTCAGCGACCGCGGGCACCCAAAGAAAGCCCTTTCGAACTTCTGCGCTCTTTGCACTCGACTCACCCTGTTCGCCTGCGCGCGTGCGGAAGTAGCGGACGACGCATGCCCGTACAACCGTCTCATAGCACACGATGCGTGCCGTGCCGTACGCCTGCGCGCGCATGCGCTTCTCGCTGAACGCAAAGAGCCGTTGAGACGGTGCTTCGAGTTCCGCCCACGCACGGTCGACCGCAGCGTTGACATACGAATGACAGAGTTCGTGCACGATGAGCGCTTCGAGCGCCCCTTTGGGCCATGTCGGCAGCCCCTGCGCGGCGTCCCACTGCCAGCATCCGATGACGGGTGTGAGTTCCTCCATAACGATCGGCGGCGCACCATCCGCCGACTGTGAGAGTCGAACCCCGACACCATAGTTGTGCGGACCATTCAAGAGGCCGAGTCGTACTTCGAAAAGTGCTCCCTCGCGCACACCGAAGAAACTGTCGCACCATATTCGGAAGCGGGCTCCATCGAATGCTTGTTCAAGCCGTGCCCGCGCAGCACTTTCATACACCCGTTGTGACGCAAGGAAATCAACAACACCGGCGTCCCGCACGAAGTCGCGCAACGCTGCGAGAAACTCACGCGTTTCCGAGAGCGACCATCTTCCATCGAGGCGCTCGGGAGCGCCGGCGAAATCTGCGCGCTCTTCAAGCTTTGGCAACGGACCAAGATGACAGGCAAGCGACATTGGCGCGTCGTAACTCACGCCTGACTTTGCGCGCATTTCGCGGAAGAGTTGCACCACGCGATGCTCGCGAAATGACTTGAAATGTCGGTCGACCGCATCCGCATACGGAGATTTCGTGCGTCGATCGTTG
>JASGCF010000134.1 GCA_030054275.1 Limnohabitans sp.
GGGAAGGAAAAAAAGAAGGAAATGAGTGGGAGGGGAGGAGGAGGTAGGCTGATATGGGCGCATTGTGCAGATTGCCGTGCAGGCTCCGTAACACGCGCGTGTGACACATGGCCTGCATTCGACGCGCCATTTGGACTGCGGCGTAGAACTCTGTACGATCTCGTTCGTGAGTAGAGAACCCGCAATCTCCGCTGTTTCGGCGTCAAAAGACACGCAGCCCGTCCTTCTTGAAGTGAAGGGGCTGAAGACATGGTTTCCCATTCGTCGCGGCATTTTGCAGCGCACGGTCGGCCATGTGAAGGCTGTCGATGATGTGAGCTTCTTTGTGCGCCGCGGCGAGACGCTTGGTCTTGTCGGCGAGTCTGGTTGCGGAAAGACGACTGTTGGCCGCACGCTCCTTCGTTTGATTCCAAACTCTGGTGGAGATGTGCGTTTCGACGGGAAGGATGTCTTCGGCGCGAGCGCCGTCGACATGCGCCGCTTGCGTCGTGAGATGCAGATCATCTTTCAGGATCCGGGCGGCAGTCTGAACCCGCGCATGCGCGTTGGCAGCATTATCGGTGAGCCGCTTGAGGTGCACGGTTTGACGCAGTCAGCCGACGAAACTCGCGCAAAGGTCGAGGAACTTCTCGTGAAGTGTGGTCTGTGGAAGCAGGCAGCCGACCGCTATCCGCACGAGTTCAGCGGTGGTCAGCGCCAGCGTATTGGCATTGCCCGTGCACTGAGTCTCAATCCACGACTCATCGTCTGCGACGAGCCGACCAGTGCGCTTGATGTGTCGATTCAGTCGCAGATTCTGAATTTGCTCGGCGATTTACAGTCGGAAATGGGACTCTCGTATCTCTTCATCTCGCACGATATGGCTGTGATTCACCACATTTGCGATCGCATCGCTGTGATGTACAACGGCAAGATTGTCGAGGAAGGTTCGCGCGACGAGATCATCAACCGTCCGAAGCACGAGTACACGCAAGCGCTGCTTTCTGCGGTTCCAGAGGCGGATCCGCGGCGAAAACGCGCGCGTATCAAGTTGGCGAATGCGCGCATGTGAAACGCCGCGCGTGTGTGCATTCGCCGCGCGTGTACGCATTCGCCGCGCGTGTCCAGACATTCCTCGCTACGCTTTGAGGCATGCGTGGCAAGTTTCTCTTTTGGTCGATCGTCGCTGTCTTCGCAGTTTCTGCGATCGTCGCAAGCATTCTGTCGTGGCAGGCATTCGCTGGCGTACGCGCCGACGCGCGATTGACCGACGCGCGCTTGCGTGAACTTGCTTGGTGTGTACTTGCCTACGCAGACCGAAACGACACCTTCCCGACGAGCGAGGCCGCGCTGCGCGACTTTGTTGCACAGCCTGATGGCGTGCCTCTTTCGCTTCTCAACGGTGCAACTCTTGGCACCGAGCGAACCTATCCCATGACACGCGATGCAGCAACCTCTGCGAGTCCAGCGCCAACCCTTGAGGAGTGCTTCGCGTCGATCGAGGTCGAGTGGGGCCTGGCCGGCGATGTACAACCAATCCTGCGATCGAAAGGAAAGCCAACGCTGCAAGGAACCGCGCCCACAGTTGGCCAGTGGCTCTACGCGATGAGTGTGCGAATTCGCAAGGAATAAAGCGAGTTTCTGTGATCGTGTCCCATCCCTTGCTCTGCGCATGACTCCACGCATCTCCCGCGGGCCGTGCTACATTCCGGTTCCATGACTCCGACCCGAGACGCAGCCGCCATTCCAAACGCGTTCGAATCTGCAGCACCTGCGCCCATCCAGCGCGTGCAGCCGGAGACTCCCTTTCGTGATGTGATGGACGGCGCAAGCCGCTGGTCGATCCCGATTCACCAACACGGGTTTATTGCGCTTGTCGATGCAATGCCACGCCTTGTTCCCGACGGACAGACCGCAGACAGCGCGATCGTGCAGTCGGCGCGCGTCTCATACGGCCAAGGTACGAAGATGGTCAGCGAGGACCGCGGCCTCGTCCGCTACCTCATGCGCCACCGACACTCGACGCCATTTGAGATGGTCGAGTTCAAGTTCCACATCGCGATGCCGATCTTCATCGCGCGTCAATGGATCCGCCACCGCACCGCGAATGTGAACGAGTACAGCGCGCGCTACTCGATCATGCCCGATCGCTTCTATCGGCCCGACATCGAGAATGTGCGTAAGCAATCGAAGTCGAATCGCCAAGGCGGCGAAGGTCCGATCGACGCGGGAACTGCTGATGAATTCCTCCAACTGCTCGAGAGCGCCGAGGCGAACTACACGAAGTACCTCGAACTCACCGAGAAGGGGGTTGCGCGTGAACTCGCACGCGCTGTGCTCCCGGTCAGCGTGTACACCGAGTGGTATTGGAAGTGCGACCTGCACAACATCTTCCACTTCCTCTCGCTGCGCATGGATCCGCACGCGCAAATCGAAATCCAAGATTACGCGAAGGCGATGTACGCATTGATCAAACCGATCGTTCCCGTCGCGTGTGAAGCATTCGAGGACTACCGTCTGAATGCGATGCACTTGACTGGCCTCGAAATCGACGCGATCCGCACAGGAAAGCCTCTCGCGACCGAAAACAAGCGCGAAACAGCAGAGTGGGAAGCGAAGAAGGCGCGGCTTGGGCTTTCTTGAGCGCTCGCGAGGTGCGTTTGAGCGCTCGCGACTCGCGGGCTGCTGAAGCCTCGCTTCGCGAGCTTCAGGTGCCCGCTTTCGCTCGCTTTGGCGTGGATCGCGCCAGAGGTCGCCGCCGCAGCGGCGATCGCCGCGAAAGAACCACCGGTTTCACCGATGCCGCTTGCGGCTCCCATGCTTCACAAAGACAGCGCGTGCTTCTGCGCGTGATGCAGGTGTCGCGCGCAGCGCAAAGATGCGCTCTTGCGCATCTCGATACGCCTCGCGATGTGTGACGATGGGCTCGGGATACTCGACGCCAATCCGACAGCCAATCATCGTCTGCAAGAGTGGGGGAGTTGTTTCGGGTTCTGAGAGAAACTCGTCGGGTACTCGCGCGAGTTCGGGTACCCACCGTCGAATGAAAGTTCCGTGCGGGTCATGATCCTCAACCTGCTTTCGCGGCGAGTAGATACGCACGGTGTTGATACCGGTTGTCGCCGATTGCATCTGCACCTGCGGGTAGTGAATTCCAGGCTCATAGTCGAGAAACTGCCGACCAAGCCACGGGGCGAACGATCGCCAATCAAGCCACAGGTGGTGGCTTGCGAAACTCACAAGCATCGCGCGCATGCGAAAGTTGATCCAGCCTGTTGCAACGAGTGCGCGCATACACGCATCGATCATCGGGTAGCCGGTGCGCCCCTCTTGCCACGCGACAAGCCGAGCAGCCGCGATGGCCGGATCGCCCTCAGAACGCAGTGATTCCGTCGCGCGTGCCATACACGATGATTCGATGGCAGGCTCGTCTTCAAGCTTCTGTATGAAGTGGCAGTGCCAAGAGAGCCGCGAAATCATGCTGCGAATCGAGCCGTTCCATGCGACAGCATCATCATGCGCGATGGCGCCTGTCTGTTCGAGTTCCGCAAGTTCTGCGAGTCGTCGCCGAGCGCCTTGATATGCGCGACGCACCGACATCGTGCCCCATGCGAGATGCGGAGACAATCTTGAGCACGACTCCCATGCAAGTTCTGGTGAACCCATGGTGGTGCGATAGTTGCGGCCGCGTTCAAGAAGAAACGAGCGCAAGTTGGCAGCCGCCTCACGCGAGCCGCCGCGCTGTCGGAGCGTGGCGCGTGTGTCTTCGCCAAGTCCCAGTTCTTGCCAAAGCCCCGCATCGCCGTCGGCCACGATGGTGGCGCTTGGCGAGACAAATCGTGTTGGCACTGCTGCGCGCGGTCCGCGCATGTGTGACTCCCACCGCGCAGCCCAACCATCGCGACTTGGGTTCGGTCTGAAGACGCCGTGCTGCCGAAACTCGCGCAATCGCACACCGTTCCGCGTGCACCATCGAGCGACGCGAAGATCGCGTGCGTAGGTCACAGCGTTTCCAGTTTCCTCATGCGACAGCAGGGTGTCGATGGCACACTCGCGTGAGAGTTGCGCCAAAACCTCGGTCATCTCGCCGAAGCGGCGAATGAGGCGCCCTCCGCGTTGCTCGAGTTCTGCGGCCAGTTCTGCAAGCGATTCAACGACGAATGCCAAATGTGACGCGTCCGCATCTGGTGCCTGCCAAACTTCCGGCTCAAAGACATAGAGCGCGATCATGGGAACGCCATCCTCATGCGATCGCCGCGCGGCCTCCGCAAGAGGCGCATGATCATCGATACGAAGATCTCGCTTCAGCCAAACAACATGCACAGTGGACCTCTGTCGGTCGTTCGTCGCTGACACCACATCCGATGCAGGACAATCTTTCGTGGCTGCTGCGTTTGTCAGAGATCGCGCAACGAGGTCGTCGATGCATCCGCGCCGCTTCCGCCCTCTCGCCGTCCGCTGCTCGCCAGTTCCAGTGATCGAGCGCCAGCATTCTTCGCAGCCAGCCATCCGGCATCGGAATCGTCGATGAACACCAAGTCGCGTGCATCGCGCAGACCAAGCAATCGCATCACTTCAAAGATACCCCACGGCGCGGGCGCTGGTTCACAGGCTTCATCGGCCGTGATCACTGCATCGAGCGGTAATCCTGCGTGTTCGAGTTGCTCCAATTGTGGCCCCAGCAGACGCCTTGGAGTGCAGCACACCACCGCAGTTTTCACACCAAGTCGATGGAAGCGCTGTAGAAAGTCCACGGCGTCTTGGTTGGGTTTCGCTGCGCGTGCAGCAGCGTCAATCAGTCGCGGCTCAAGGTCGCGCGCAATCGCAGCGATATCTTCGCTGTTCGCCCAGCGACCCTTCGTACTGCGAAATGCCTCGGCAACGCGCTGTAGCGACAGCAATCTGCGGATCTGTGGAGTGCCTGTTGGTCCGCGCGTCCCATCCAATTCGTCGTCCGAAAGTTCGACGCCCCATGGGCGAAAGGCTGCGCGCAACGCTTCATGGATCTCGCGACGGCCCGCATCAAACAACACGCCGTGCCAAGAGATCGCAACAACACGCGCATCGCGCACGATCGCGGAGGCTGCGTGGTCGCCGGAAGCATCGCTCTTCGCGTGCGTTTCAGCCATTCTTGTCAATTTCCGTTGCCTCAAGTTCGCGCTCAGTCGGAATCGCGCGGAATCCGATCAACGGTTGCGTAGGCGAGGTCTGGACTTGCACCAGTCGAATGGGCGTAGGTTGGTAGTAGCGCAGCAATCCGCCTGGGAATGGGCCCTCGCCGCGCACATCCCAAAACTCTGACAGCGGAATACGCAGCGTTTCGCCCGGCGCCAAGCGATCAACATGGCGCATGTAGCGTTGATTCAGCCACAGATCGAAATCGGTCCAGCCTTCAAGCGTTGGATTGACGATGAGCATCGCGTCGCCATCGTTGAACACTTGAATGTCTGCAATGCGTTCCTGCGCGAGATTGAATGGATATGCGCGTGTTGCTTTCGTAGGCTCGTAGCGCACGGCTTCACAACCAGCGAGGCCGCCAACGAATCCCATGACCGCGAGCAGAGAGCGCCATGCGCCATGATGGGTACAAATCGCACGACGCTTTGAAATGTTGTGGGGACATCGGCCCATGCGCGCAATGTAGCACGGGCACTTCCTACAAGCCTGCTGCCTTCGCGCACTCCGCCACCAACGCGGTTGCGCGTTCCAGTGTCGGTGCCTCTGCAATGACGCGCGCGATGGGCTCTGTGTTGGAAGCGCGCAGATGCACCCAACCGTCTGCGAAATCAATTCGGACGCCGTCAGCGTCGTTGACTCGCTCGTGCGCAAAGGCGGTCTTCAGTCGGGCCAATGCGCCAGCAACAGCCGGAAGTCCGCCGATTGCAGCGAGGTCCATTTTCGTCTTGACGATGGAGTATCGCGGAAGCGAGTCGACGATCTGCGACAGCGGCTCGTCGCGCGATGCCAGCAAATCCAACACCAGCGCCATTGCGGAAAGTGAATCGCGCACCCAGCACACTTCAGGGCAGATCACACCACCATTGCCTTCTCCGCCCAAGAATCCACCGGATGGTTTGAGCGCACTCACCACATTTGCCTCGCCAACAGCGGTGCGTAAGACCGTTGCTCCAGGGAATCGTGCTGCGACATCGTCAATCATGCGCGATGTCGAAAGATTGGCGGCGAGCGTAAATGCACCCCGCAGTTCAAGCATGCGTTGCGCAGCCAAGACAAGTGTGTATTCCTCGCCGATGTAGCGACCATGTTCATCCACAATCGCCAAGCGATCTGCATCGGGATCTTGAGCGAAACCACAGGCCACAGCATGGCCCGCGTCACGCAACGCACGCACCTTCGCCGCGAGTTCTCCAAGATTTTCAGCCGTTGGCTCAGGAGTGTGCCCAAAGATTCCTGTTGGCTCGCCGTACATGTGGGTGACGCCGCACCCGAGGCGTTCAAGCAGCATGCGTCCGCCAACGCAGCCTGAGGCATTCACGCTGTCGAGCACAACATGGAGATTTCGCTTGCGAATCCGCGAGAGAGCGCCGGTGCTTCCGCCGAGCACTTCAAGAACTCGTGCGACATGTTTCTCGTTTGCGGTGGTGTCGGTTGTGATCGAGCCGATCTCCAGCGGCTTCGCGAACGCGATGTCGGCGCTCTTGAATCGCGCGATGATGGCGTCAGCAACCGGCTTTGGCGGTGCGAGGCCGTCGCCGTCGAGACACTTCAGCCCGTTCCATTCGATCGGATTATGACTTGCGGTCACAGCCATGCCGCCGTCTGC
This sequence comes from Limnohabitans sp., assembly GCA_030054275.1. Lineage (GTDB taxonomy): Bacteria > Planctomycetota > Phycisphaerae > Phycisphaerales > SM1A02 > QWPT01. The sequence continues at coordinate 6,764 of JASGCF010000134.1, forward strand.
GGCGAGAGCGCGGATCATCAAGCCGACGGTCGGTGTCATGGCGACGCCAAGATCGATCACATCGCAGCCTGTGGCCGCAAGCGCGCCGTGTACCGCTCGCGCAAGTGCCTCGCCGCCGAACCGCCCGTCGCGCGCGACCACCAGTCGTGGCTTCCGACCGCCAGTAAGCGTGCGAATATGCGAGCCAAATGCACCTGCAAATGTCGCCGCGATGACGGGTGTCATCGTCTTTCCGACGATACCTCGCGCGCCGGAAACCGAGAGCATCAAGGGAGCTGGATCAGGGATCTGTGAAGACATGGCTGTACTGAGTGTAACGGACGGCAGCGGCGCGGAGAGTTGCGCACCGACGCTACACTCGCACCCCGCCATGTCATTGGACAACCACGGCCACCAAAGAAACACGCTGCCACACGACGAACGCGAGCCGACGGCTGCATCGATGCCGGACCTCCGCGCGGCGCCCTTGGGGAAGTTTGCTGTCGAGGTTGAGTGCGAGTTTGCAGCCGCACACGCGATTCTCATCGGAGGAGTACGCGAGCGTCTGCACGGCCACAACTGGAAGGTTGTGGTGTCCGTCGCGGGCTCGCAACTCGACCATGAAGAACTTCTCTGCGATTTTCATCTCGTCGAGTCGATGCTCCATGCTGTCGTGGCGCCATTTCGCGATGGCAACCTCAACGAAACCCCGCCATTCGACCGCATCAACCCAACGGCGGAGGCGGTCGCCGCGCATATTGCAACAACGCTGGGAAAGTCGCTTGTCGTGCGGATTCCATCGGTGCAACTCGAGTGGGTTCGCGTCACGGAGGCGCCGCGCTGTACAGCGATCTTTCGATGCCTCTCGCGCGCATCGCTTGATTGACGCCACGACAAATCAGATTGTGTTCACGAAGTCTTTCGAAAAAGAGTGATTCATGTTCGACGCTGCAAAGGCCAAACGACCAAACTCTCCCAACGACCTCATGCCAAGCGGCCCCGATGATCCAGCGCGATTCCTCAATCGCGATTTGCAGTGGCTCGAATTCAATCGGCGTGTGCTTGCGCAAGCAAGTGATCCGCGCAATCCGCTGTTGGAGCGCGTGCGGTTTCTTGCAATTTTCGGCTCGAATCTCGATGAGTTCTTTATGAAGCGCGTTGGCGGACTCCGCCGCCAAATCGATGCTGGTGTTGGAAGTCCTCCGTGGGAGCCGCTCACGCCGAGTGAGCAACTCATTCTGATTCGTGAACGCGTCCTCGATCAAACGATGGTTGCAACGCGGATCTTTCGCGAGTCGTTGGTGCCCGAGTTGCGTCGGGAGAATATCGAATTGTTGGACTGGTCTGCACTTTCTGATGCGGAACGCGTTGAAGCCGAGAAGTGGTACCGCCGCAACATCTTTCCGATTCTCACGCCACTCGCTGTCGATCCTGGCCACCGATTCCCGTTCATTTCCAATATGTCCGTTTCGTTGGGGGTTTTGCTGCGCAGACCTGGCGAGAGCGAAGTACTGTTCGCGCGTGTCAAAGTGCCTGAACTTGGTGGCAAGTTGTATCGGTTCGGCTCAAGCAAGCGCTTCGTTTCGCTGCAGCAGATCATTGCGCACAATCTCGATGATCTCTTTCCTG
>JASGCF010000135.1 GCA_030054275.1 Limnohabitans sp.
GTTTTCGACTTTCACTTCCCGCGCTCTTCGGTGTGCAAACATGTTGGTGTGCCGCAGCGTGCGAAAAGCAGTCGTAGGTAGTCCCAGATTTCTGTTGTCGTCGCGACGATCGAGCGTGGGCTGTGGCCGCCCGAGCGTTGTTCGATGGCGATTGTTGGCGGAAGCCCCTCGATTGCCTCGACATTGGGCTTCTGCATCTGATCGAGAAACTGCCGCGCGTAGGCCGACAGCGACTCCATGTATTTGCGTTGACCCTCTGCGAAAATGGTGTCGAACGCGAGGGAACTTTTCCCAGATCCCGACACGCCGGTGATCACGACCAGTTTGTCGCGCGGGATTTCGACCGAAAGGTTCTTCAGGTTGTGTTCGCGGGCGCCGCGGACGCGGATCGACTTCTCGGGCGTAGCCATAGGGCGGCGATCATAGGACGGACCGACCAGCCTCCGACGCACTTCGACTCGCTTCGACTCTCGTGATGGCAATGGAAATCGCGGGGCGGGGGGCGGCGCGGCTCAAAAGCGGTCGAAAACTGATTTGTTCTGCATCCGCAACCGGAATTTCGTCGGAATCGTGATTGATTTTGGGTCGTCTTCCTCGCGTCGGCCGAAGACTCGATGAGGAATTCGTTCTTGGCCCGCCGCTTTGGCCCGTCTGCGTCTCGTCCTCCTCCTTATGACGCCAGTCACCGCTCCCATTTCGCCAGTATCGATCCCAGTATCGGTCTTGGTATCGACCCCCAGCGCTGCGGCGCAGAAGCCTCTGTCAAAGGCTGATGGCAGCGTCCATTCGGTCAAACAGCAGGTGCTTACGACGGTGCTCGCGACCGGCGTTCTTCCGTCGGAACCAGTTGCGTTGCGCGTTGAAGCGACGGTCGCAACCGGCAGTTTGCATCCGGCCAAGACCCATCCAGGCTTGCACGATTGGCGCGCGCTCGAACGGCGCGCGCTTTCGTTGCGGCTGCGTGGACCGCATGGAATTTGACCGCTGCCTTCGCAGCGGCCTGACCTTATCGTTTCTTTCGACCTCGACCGGCCCGTGTTCCAGGCATGCCGGCTTTCGATGGTTGGCGTTCTGAAGCTTCTGTACTTCGAGACTTTTGCCCGCGACGGGAGGATCCGCGTGATGGCTTTGCATCCGCGGGCAAGGACTTCAACTTGCTGATCTCGTCGCGCAATCGCGCTGCCTTCTCGAACTCCAGTCGCTCTGCCGCTGCCAGCATTTCGGTCTGCATTTCGCCGATCAACGCTTCGCGGTCAAAGCCATCGTCATCATCCTCTTCGAGCCCAGCCGCACGCTTTGCCGTGCGATGCGCAGCAAGTTCAAGTTCGATCCCTCGTCGAATCGCCTTCTCAATGGTTTTCGGCACGATGCCGTGTTCGGCGTTGTACGCAAGTTGTTTGCGACGGCGGCGCTCAACCTCGTCGATTGCCTTCTGCATTTCAACCGTGATTTCGTCTGCATAGAGCAACGCAAGCGAGTTCGCGTTGCGAGCGGCGCGTCCCATGGTCTGAATCAAACTTGATTGACTGCGCAGAAATCCCTGTTTATCCGCGTCGAGAATGCACACAAGGCTCACTTCAGGAAGATCAAGTCCTTCGCGCAACAGGTTGACGCCGACCAAAACATCAAACGCGCCTTCGCGTAAATCTCGCAGCAGTTCCAAGCGTTCAAGTGTTTCGATCTCGCTGTGCAGGTAGCGAACACGCATGCCTTCTTTATGCAAGTACGCCGTGAGATCTTCGCACAGCCGCTTCGTGAGCGCAGTCACGAGCGTGCGCTCACCTTTCTCAGCGCGGAGTCGCGCCTCTTTCAACAGGTCGGGAACTTGGCTTCGCGCGGGGCGCACTTCGATCGGAGGATCAACAAGTCCTGTCGGTCGAATGACCTGCTCAGCGACAATGCCTTGCGCTTGTTCGAATTCCCATGGACTTGGCGTTGCGCTCACATGAATGACCTGCGGAATGAGTTCGCAGAATTCCTCGAACTTCAACGGCCGATTGTCGAGCGCACTTGGCAAGCGGAATCCGTGATCAACCAAGGTTTGCTTGCGCGCTCGATCGCCGAAGTACATGCCGCGAATCTGCGGCAAGGTGACATGGGATTCATCGATGATCACAAGCCAATCGTCGGCACCCGCCGCGCCAGGTGCCTCGCGGAAATAGTCGAGAAGTGTCCATGCGCGCGCGCCAGAAGGTCGGCCATCGAAGTGGCGTGAGTAATTCTCGATGCCGTTGCAGAAGCCCGTTTCTTCGAGCATTTCAAGGTCGTGTCGCGTGCGTGCGAGAAGGCGTTGCGCTTCGAGCAACTTGCCCTCGCCGCGAAGTTCTGCAACGCGCGCATCGAGCTCCGCACGAATCGACGCAAGTGCGACCTGCTTCTGCTCGTCCGGCATGACATAGTGCACGGCCGGAAAGATGAAGGTCTTTTGTTCCTCCGCGAGTAACTCGCCGGTGGTCGGATCAAAGAGTTGGATCGCATCGACTTCATCACCGAAGAGATCGATACGAATGGCGTATTGCTCGTAGGCGGGGTAGACCTCGATCACATCACCGCGCACTCGGAAGTTGCCGCGCGCAGGAGCCATCTCATTTCGCGCATACTGCATGGCGTTGAGTCCGAGCAGGAATTGGCGGCGATCAAGGCGCATGCCGCGCTCCACAAACATCGTCTTGTTGCGATATTCGCTTGGACTCCCGAGTCCGTACAAGCATGAGACGCTTGCCACCACGATCACATCGCGGCGCGAAAGCAAATGACTGGTGGCCGCAAGCCGCAAGCGATCAAGATCCGCATTCCGCGATGCATCTTTCTCGATGTAGATATCGCGCTGCGGGATGTACGCCTCGGGCTGGTAGTAGTCGTAGTAGCTCACGAAGTAACTCACCGCATTGCGCGGAAAGAGTTCCTTCATTTCTTCGTACAACTGCGCCGCAAGCGTTTTGTTGTGCGAGATCAAGAGAGTTGGTCGATTCGTTCGCGCGATGACATTCGCCATGGTGAATGTCTTGCCCGTGCCAGTTGCCCCAAGCAATACTTGATGCCGATGGCCGTTGCGCACAGCGTCCGCGAGTTCGTCGATTGCCTGCGGTTGATCGCCCATCGGTGCGAATGGGCTCTCAAGTACGAAGCAATCCGGAATCGAACGATCCACTGCGAGTTTGTCGCGCGCACTGTCCATGCGTTTCTAGCCTACGCGCTTGCGATAAGTTCGCGGGTTGGCTTTCGCGAAAGTCGAAGAACTGCAGGGCTCGCAGCGCACAGCGCGACCGCAACAACCACACCTGCGCCAACAGCAAGCGGTGTCCAAGGAATGACCCACGCGAGTCGAAGACCCGCGAAATCGCGATAGAGCACAACGCCCATCCATGCGAGCATCAGCCCGAGGGCTGTGCCTGACAGCAGCGCTGCCAGCGCCATGATGACCGTCTCGCCAAGGACCAGCGCAACCAAAACCCTCGTCGAACCACCGACGGCGCGCAACACGCCGAACTCGCGTGTTCTTGCTGCGATGCCAGCCGCGACCACACTGCCAACACCAATCGCAGCGAGCGCAAGCGCAGCGAGTGCCACAGCGGAGGTCACAGCGAGCACTGTTCCGCCGATCTGTTCGACGAATCCGCGGATCGCTCGTCCGCTTGAAAAAACGGCGCCAGGCACAGCATCGCTGACTCGTTCCCCGAGGAGAGTCTCTGCGGCATCGTCGAGGTTTGGCGCCAAACGCAATTGCATGATGTAGGCGTCGCGCGTATCGAAGTGTCGCTCGACCGCTGCGAAATCCATGAAGACACAACTGACGGCTTGCTCCATGTAGATCTGACGCATGCCGAAGGTTTGGGTGGCAATGTCGAGACCTGCTGCTGTCACAACACCAACGATTTCGAATGCAGCTTCGTTCGAGCCAGAGCCAAGCCGGAGTTTGGAACCAACGCCCAAGCCGCGCGCGACAAGAAACTCAGGCGCAACCAAAATCGCATCGCCCTCTTCAAGTCGTGGAATGGCGGTTTCTGGCGATCCCTCGATCCAATCGAGGCGATTCATGGCGATGAATGGTCGCGGCTCAAATCCAACACACACGACATTTGTTGGGCCCATGCCTTCAACGCCAAAGACCTGTTCGCCCGCGATTTTGAGTGGGAGATAGCCAACAGGCAGCGCGTCGGCCACATTCGGTAACGCTCGAATGCGCGCTTGCTCGTCTTTCGAAAGTCCAGAGGTGCAGAACACAAAACCGTCTGCAAATCGCACGCGCTCCCGCAAATCTTGAATGATGGCATCACCGTTCGAGCGTGTCGAAACAAGAATCGAAACCGCGACCATGAGCGCGCCTGCGGTGCAGCCAAGTCGCCAAGGCATGCGCGCCACGCTGCCGCCAAGCAATCCGCGCGGCAAGGTACACACGCGTTCAAGCAGGGGGCTGACGACCTTCGATACCGCAAGCGTCATCGGAACAGACAAGAGAAACCATGCGATATGCAAGAGCGGGAGTCCGCCGAAGATGTAGAACCAAAAGCGTGTTTCGCGTGATTCCGGAATGAGCCCCAACGCCCACACGCCGATCGCAACAAGCGCTGCGAGTGATGCGACAATGATGGAGCGAGCACTCGGTTCGCGTGCGCGAATGGCGAGTGCCTCCAGTGGTGAGATGCTTGCAGCACGCAGCGCGGGAAACAGGGCACCAAGAAGTCCGGCGAAAAGCGCGCCGAAAAGTGCGAGGGCAACTCCGCGGGGTTCAATGGCAACACCTGCGCTCAGAAATTCGCGATAGACCGTCGCCAAGATTGTGACGAGACCAATTCCAAGCGGAACACCAAGCACGCCACCGATCACGCCAATCGCACTACCAACAACCACCTGTGCGCCAAACAACTGCGGGCGCGAGGCACCGATCGCGCGTGCAACGCCCATCTCACGCAACTCCTCCAAGACCGCAGTGGTCATGCCGGTCGCGATGATCGCCGCGCAGGAAAGGAACGCGATCATGGTTGCGATCAATGTCGAAAGTTCGCTCGCTGCGATCTGTTTGTCGAGGCCCGTTCGCACGCGTTCTGCCGGTTCGCAAAGCATCGGATCGCGCAAGAGTTTCGTCCGGTCTGCGCACCAAGCTTCGGTGGCGGATGCGTCGCTCAGCGCAATAGAAATTCCTGTCAGTTTCCCAGTGCGTTTTGCTGCGTCTGCCAGCGTGTTGAGATCAATCTCGACCAGTGGGCGCTGCAGTGCTCCGAGGATTGGGCGCTTGTAAACACCAACAACTTCTACTTCGATGGGCTTGCCGAATCGCACGATGCGCAGGCGTTCACCAGGATGTGCGCCAAGCGTCTTTGCTGTCTGCGGATCAAGCACGATTTCGCCCGCGTTTTCGATGCGTCGCCCTTGCTCGATCTCGACCTCGCGAAAGAACGCGTCTTCATCGGGCATCACGCCGCGCGCTTGCACGGTCGCTCGCGGAGCGCGTGGCGCATCTGTGCCACCGCTCGAACTTTCGCGGGCGTTTGGATGTTCAAGTGTGATCGAGGCGAACAGGCGTCCTGCTGCGCGTTCGACGCCTGGCCATGAACGCACCGTCTCAAGAAGCGCTGCGTCAAAGGGCTCTGCGTAACGGTGCACGACGCGAGCGTCGGTCTCGCCCATGGCGCGTGCGATCGACGCCTCTAGACTCGCCTGCGCAGTGCGCATGCCGCTCGTCACGGCGACGACGAGGCTCGTGGCCAACGCAACCGCTGCGATCAACAGCGCGGTTCTACCCCGCCGACCGAGCAAGCTCCTGCGTGCGAAGGGCCAGAGTGCCCGCATCGAGCCTCCTTCCTGTGCTGTCGGAGGTGTCGAAACTTCCCGCCACACGACCGTCGCGCAGCACGATCACTCGTTCGCAATGCGCGGCCGCTTCAGGCTCGTGGGTCACCATGAGAAGAAGCGTCTTTCGCTCGCGCGCAAGTCGTGAGAGCAACTCGAAAAGTCGCGCGGCTGCTGCGCTGTCGAGATTTCCTGTTGGTTCGTCCGCGAGAATGACGGATGGTGCGAAGTACAGAGCGCGCGCAATGGCGACGCGTTGTTGTTCGCCACCTGAGAGTGCGTCTGGACGATGCGTCGCGCGAGCACCCACACCGAGTTCGTCGAGCAAGGCGCGGGCGCGAGGTTCTGCATCTTTGCGTGCGACCCCATCCAAGAGTGCTGGCAGCATCACATTGTCGAGTGCTGTCATCGAGGGCAGCAGGTTGAAGTGTTGGAACACGATGCCGATGGTGGTGCGTCGGTAACGCGTGAGTGCGGCCTCACTCAAGGCGTTCACGCGTGCACCAGCGACGGTGATCTCTCCGGAAGTTGGGCGGTCGAGGCCTCCAACGAGGTGCATCAGCGTGCTCTTGCCGCTGCCCGATGCGCCCATGACTGCGTAAAATCCAGAGCCAGCGATTTCAAGATCAACGCCACGAAGCGCCTCGACCTTGCGCTCGGCGAGGTCGTAGGTCTTGGTGACACCGCGACAGGAAATGCTTGGCGGTGCGGCTTCCATGGCAAGCCGCAGATTAGTGGGCGTTCTTCGCGTCGTACGCAGGGCCGTTCGGAAGCGCGTTGATCGCGGCGACATCGCTCACTTCAAGTTTCACGAGCCAACCGTTGCCGTACGGATCGCTGTTCACAAGCGATGGATCTTTCGCGACGGCATCGTTCACCGCAACGATCTTGCCCGCGGCAGCCGTATAGATCTCACTTGCCGTCTTGACGCTCTCGACCTCTCCCACGGAGCCGCCCGCAGCAACAGCAGTGCCGACAGCCTTCATCGCCACATAGGTCACATCGTTGAGTTGATCCGCTGCATGCTGCGTGATGCCGACCGTGACGGTCGAGCCTTCGAGACGGAACCACTCGTGGGTTTCAGAAACGCGGCAATCGGCTGGCGTGGACATACATGGCTCCAAGGGACATACGGGGATTGAACAAGTGGCAACGCCGTTTGACGGCGAGGCGGGGGGGCGGATGGTAGCGGAGGCGGGGCTGCAGACGGGAGAGCAGACGGGACAGCGGACGAGACAGCGGACTCGGCGGAAGAGTGGGTTGCAAGCGGGGCGGCAAGCGAGCCGAAGCGTGCGGGGTGTGACGCGCAAAGCAATGGTCGAAATTGTCTTGCGGAGTCTGCGGAAGCCCTTGTCGTCCGAGAACAGCGACATTATCGTGACCAAGGACCTACATCCTTCGCACAGATGCCGCTTTCGCGACCGACTGCGTGTCGCTGCTGGCGTCAAGCGTTTGGTGAGGTGCCTGTGCAGCGTCTCCGGATCTTTCTCCCTCTGGAATGCGCCGATGCCTCCGATACTTTGGGGCTCATCGGCGCGTTCTTTTCGATGTGCGCTTTCGTGCGCAGGCTGCCGGGCGCTTCCCCATCCAAGTCGCGACTTCGAAAGTGGTGGTTTCGCAAGTCGTGGCATGCAAGTCGTGGCATGCAAGTCGTGGCGTCGCCCTCTGTAGGGCCGCGCATCCCCGATTGCTCACGATCTCAGGCGGACGCACACCGGCAACGCGACACACGGAAACTCCCATCGGCAGCGGACTTGCTGAACTTCCTCCTGCGACTTCGTTGCGTGACTTGGTAGACTTCCGCCCGCGTACCGATGCCTTCGCAGCCGATGGAGCCGTCTTGTTGGATGGCCCGGTTCTCGCGATCGATTCGTGTCGCCTTTTGTGGGGTCCCGGCTTCGTGCAACCAGAGATTCTCCTCACACTTTCGGCGGGCTCCGTCGTTCCGCTTCTGAAGGCCAAGGATCCCCGTTGCTCGGGCATCTTCCAAGTGCCGCAGTTTGTGGCAACAGACCTCCAGTTGCGCGGCCTGAATTTGCCAACTTCGCTGCTCACCGGCTTCGGCCTCCCCGAGATCGACAAACTTCGCGATGAGGCAGACCGCGCGCATTGTCCGGTGTTGCTCCTCTCCGAGGAGCCGCCCATTGATTTCACCGAACGCGGCCCCAATCTTGCGAAGTCACTCGAGCGCTTGCGCAGACTCGGTCTTGCGGCAAGTCGACTCGGATGCCCGTCGATCTCGGTGCGCGCCGCTGCTCCAGATACCGACGCGGCGTTTGAAGCAACGACGGTGGGTGTGAAGCAGGCGCTCAAAGAACTTGAGCGCTACGAACTGAACCTGTTGCTTTCGCCTCATGAAGGTTTGACCTTCGACGCGGGCAGACTGACCGACCTTATCAAGAAGATCGGGGGCTTCCGCATCGGCAGCTATCCGACATTCGCGCATGCCTATGCCAGCGGGGATGTAGAAAAGACCCTTCGCAAATTGGCGCCGTATGCGCCCGCGATTTGTGCAAGCATTCGCGGATT
>JASGCF010000136.1 GCA_030054275.1 Limnohabitans sp.
GTGTAACCACGACGCCTCGCACTTCCTCATTGGTTGCAGCCGTGACTTCGATCCAGAGATCGTCTACCGCAATGGAAATTCCTGACGCTTCTGCCCGTCCAGCTGGTATCTCAATCTGTGCGTAAAACCGCGCCTCTGGGTACGACGCACGCGCAACAAACAACTCCGTAAACGCAGGCCATGCACGCCGAGCCATGATTTCACGAACACGCATGATGCCTTCAGAGACAAAGTAGCCCGCGTTTCCCCGAAGCACCATTTGTAAGACATCGTGCGGAGGCATCCACACGGCGCGAAAGCTACCCCGCTTTCCAACCGCGCACACCGCTGCGCGCTGGCCGCGCAATTCCGGACCGCGATCGCGCGCACCACCTGCCGCGGTCGGATCGAGTGTTTCGATGACCTCATCGACAGGTACGAGTGTGATCTGTAATTGAGGTCCAACCTCGAATGGAGTACCTGGCTCTGGCAGTGGCTCTGTAGCGATTCGCGATCCCAGCATGTTGAGAAGATCAAGCGCTGGGCGAAGTTCATCGTGCGGAATTTCGAACATTTCAAGTTCAGGTCGGCCAACACGATGAAGACCATGAGTCCGAAGCCAGTAGGTTTGAGGCGCGTGCGTTCGGTCCGCGGTTGTTTCCGTCGCGCCCGCGCTACCAACGACTTCGATGCGGAAGAGATGACGCTCGTCAAGCAATGCACCCACAGGTTGTCGCAGAAACAACCGCTCGATTTCGTTGGCGCGGAAGATCATGGCGAGATCAGGAGTAAACACGAGGAGCGTGCGCTGCCCACCCATACGCGCCACTGTTGCAGCGAGACGGGCTGCGTCGACGACCGGCGAGCCAAACTCCAAAATGGTTTCAATCACCAAACACCATCGTGCATCACGCGCTTCATCGTCAGGCGTGTGTGCTGGATTTGCTCGCTCGCACCAAATCAGCACACGGTTTGCACGCCCTTTGATCGAACAAAGAAATGACCACGCGACGGCCGCATCATCGAGTCCGATGGGTTCGATGTCTTCTGGTTCAACGCCGAAGGTTGCAAGGATCGCGTCAAAAGCATCACCTGGATCGGGCAAGTCTTCGCCCGCTACAAAGGCGATGTAACAGCACGAATCTGGTTGGTCGACACGCCATGGATCGGTGGGCGCTTCGCCAATATTGAGAGGCCGATGTTCACGCGACATGTTGCGAGAATAGCGAAAGACTCGCTCTCACTTGCCCCCGAAATACGGAGAAAGTCTTTGCGGAAGCCGAGCGGTTCGATGCCGCGCCGCGTCCAAACCAAGTTCGCACGCTTCTTCGGCCACGAGGAGCGCTTCACAACGCGCAAGCATCCGCTCATCAAGATCCGCAATCCGCGCGCGCGCAACTGCAACGCTCGGCAAAACTCCAGCGACCTCGTCCCATGCAGCAGGACCTTCAAGGTCGTTGCCGCGAATGATGAGAGATCGCAACTCATGCAACTCGCGCAATGCACGAGACCGTGATTCATCGCAACTCTGTAGAAATTCAGCCACAATCACACGCATGGCTTCCGACTTCGCGCGTTGCTCTGTGGAAAGCGCAACGCCGTCTGAAAATCGACCAAGGAGCCGCACCGCGTCCGAGCGCGCAGGTTCAAGTCCAGGCTGACACCATGCGCGGAATTCGGCGAAGTAGGCATCGCCCGCATCATCACCAAGGACTTCGCGAATCTCATCTCCAATCGCAAATCGCAGGGCGATCGCACTCTTCCCTGCAATCGTCGGAAACCATGCCTCCGCTGGCCGCGCAGAACGATTGCTGGCCAGAAACATGCGTTGGAAAAAGTCTTCCAAGTTTCGCGCAACAACAACTTCCATTTCGGCGTGCGCTGCGCGAAGTTCCATCGCGCGATCCATGACAAGCGACTCTGCGGCATCGCGCGTCGCATCGTCCACATCGAGAGAACGAACGATCTCGAGCGGGTTCGCAATCGCTTCAGGTGGTGTACCTAAAATGCCTTGTGCTTCGCGAGATCGACGCTGCGTACCCACAACCGAAAGTAGATCGAGTTCGAGTCGCGCCGTCGCGATGCGCGGGTCATCTGCGCCAACATTTGCCAGTCGCGCAGCCTCGGTCAAAACGCGTTCATTGGCAGCACGATCCATGGATCGTGTGCGCTCAAGTGTGGAACGCACTTCACGCATCGCAATTCGGGCACGCGCCTCCGGCGTGCCTATAGACGCGTCTTCGCCGATGACACGAAGTCGTTGGCCAACCTCATCAAGCAACGGCCGCGTCACTTCTGCAAGACGCTTTGCTTCCATCTCGCGAATTGCCATGAGTTCGATGCTCGCACCTTCATCGAACCCAAGCCGACTCGTCAGTGTCGCGATCACGCGAGGTGCGAGTGGAGCGCCCAGAAAGAGGCGCTCATTTTCACGACGCGCGATTCCGTCTTGATCGTCCTCCTCCTTCTCCAGAACTTTCGCGGCCTTCGTTGGCTTCGGCTCAAGGAGCCGCAACACAGCATCACGCGCGCTTGAACTCCCCGCAGCGACGGCCATGGAGGCGCCCTCAACACCAGGCACTCGCTCCGCTCCGAGTTGTTCGCGCAACACACCGTAGAGAGGCTCAACAAGCCCGACCAATTCTTGATAGGCCATTCGACGCGCATCAAGATCGGGCGAAGCAAGCCGCTCTCGAAGTGGACCTTGTCTGCGAAAGTACTTCGCAAATGCTTCCCGCACCGCGTCTGCGCGCGCTGGCTCGTCCGGATTCGAGGTTTCAAGCAATCGCAGCGCCACTGCGCGCATCGCCCGAAGTGAAGGCGCACTCCGCACACCGCTATGAAGAAACGCGTCAAGGCGCTCAGAGAAGTCACTCCGCCGCGACGAGGGAGGCTCGTCCGGAAGAGCGTCGCGCGACAACGCCATTGGCGCATCTGAAAGACACTCTGCGAACAAGCGACCCTCCCGAAGGAGCGATGCGCGGAGATCTTCGTCCACTTCTCGACGGTCGCGTTCGCGCAGACGCTTCTCGCGTTGTTCGCGTCGCTTGTTCGCTTTGTCGAGTCGAGCATTGGCTGCGTCGATTGCCTTCTTGCCATTCGCCTGATCGCGTGCAAGCGTCGCAGCCGCAATCTCTTCTTGGAAGAGAGGTAGGTCCTCGCAATAGTTGAGATACGCCGCATATCGCGCATCCGCGGCGCGTGTCGCAGCAGATGCCAATCGCGCATATGCAAGCGTCGCGGCCTCAACAACGGCCTGATCCGGTTGCGGTCCTCCGTCGAGTGCAAGTGTTTCAAGCGGACCCGCAAGGCGCATCGAATGCGGCACCCACTGAGAAGTTGCACGCCAAAAGAGAGCGCGTTGGCGAAGGAGTTCCACGAAGGCGTCTGCAGCCGCCGGCAAACGCTCATCGAGTGCCAAGAGCAGCGTCAACTCAGCTTCGCCTAAGACCCGCTGTACTCTTCGATGCTTTTGCCACAACGAACTCGCGTCATTGCGATCTGTAGGGAAGCCTGTTTGCTCAATGTCTTGCAAGGATCGAATGAAAGGGTCCCACTCGTCGCGAGCAATTCGAGCGACCTCTTGCTCATAGTCGTCAAACGCTGCGTCAACTTCGCTCCACCACGAAGGGTCAAAATCCGGCACCCACGCAGCTGTTTCTCGAACTTCGCTGCATCGGAGCGGCGTTCCAACGCGCTTCAAGTCATAGGTATCTGCACTACACGCGCATGGAAGCACAGCGCACGCGGCCATCAAGAACAGCTGCATGAGGCGCGCTCGCCAATCCCGCGCAGCAACACATGCAGATGTCAGCGTATCGACGAGTCGGGGACTTCGAGGCATGATGAACTGAGCGTAACCGAAGGGTTCGCTCGAAAGAAGCGATCTAGCCACACTGCAATACCTTGTGGTGAAGGTATTCCGCTCGGCGCACAGTCCTCGCGATAGGCTACGACTCCATCGGGGCGTACGAGATAGATCGTTGGGCGCGGTGCGTTCCACGAGAATGCATCCGCGGTTGCAACGATCGTTCGTACTCGTCCGCGAAGTCGGGATGAAGCCAGCGCGTCAAACAACGCAATGTGTTTTGCGCGAACATCATCACGGGACGCCACCGCGATCAGCAAGGTCCAGTGAAATCCATCGCAGAGTGCACACCAAGGGCGCGGCGAACCGAAGCCTACCGAACAATCTGCGAGCGGCGGTATCCGCATTCCTGCGTGCATCGTGCCCAATGCTGGATCGGCGACGCGATTGACATACGCAGGATCGCGTACCGAGGCAATCGATGTTTCACCAAGTTCGCGATCTGCCAAAGTGGGCGTTGCGGGCGCGTGCATGAAGAGTCGCGCAAACGCTGCGCGTAATCCACGAGGAGCACCAAGTTGAAAGCACTCCGGATCGTGTGCCACGAGTAAACGATGCGCAGCGTCGCTTGACGCGTTCACATGTTCAAAATGCTCGCGCCGATCAAGCGAATATCCCTCGAAGATAGAAGTGCCTGCGCCAATCCGAAGATGGGCCGCCAAACGCCACGCAAGATTGATCGCATCGCCGATTCCTGCGTTCATGCCGTTCCCACCTGCTGCCGAACAGAGATGGGCTGCATCACCTGCAAGAAAGACTCGACCTTGCTGATACTCAGGCGCGGTGCATTGATGCATCGTGAAGAGCGATGACCACGGTATCGCAGCGATGTCTGCGCCGAGGTGCGCGTGTCGGCCGAATCCTGATTGATAGACGCGAGCAACCTCTTCAGGATCGACTCGCCCACGCGACCGCCCCACAAGTTCGTCATCTTTGAGTGTCGCGAAGAAAAGTCGCCCACGATCAAGTGGGAACTGCAAACTCACGCGATCCGGCTCAAACAAAATGAGAGATTCCGTTGACGGGCGCCCTTCTCGCACTTCAAGTTCGCCTGCAATCCAACGCTCCGGATAGTCACTTCCCTGCATGGAGAGACCAAGCGTGTGCCGGACAGCACTGTGCGCGCCGTCAGCGGCAACGACAAACGCCGCACGCAGAGAACACGGGCCGCCCGTTGTCACAACTTCCACTTCAACGCCATGCGCATCTTGGGAAAGTGAAACGAAACGCACATCTCGCTGCACCATGACTCCGCGTGCGTTCAACTCCTCTTCGAGCAACTGCTCGGTACGCCACTGCTGCACATTTTGTAGAGCGGGGTACTGTGAATCGATCGCGCCTGGACTACGGCGCATGATTTCGCGACCAGTCCAATCGAAAAACCGCACATCATGCACTGGGCTCGCATACGCCTCAATCCGATCAGCGACGCCATATGGCGCAAGCAACTCAAGGGACCGTGCGTGCACTGCACTGGCTCGCGCTTCACGGTGCCGCGTTGACGACTCGTCCACAATTGCCACTCGCACACCTTGCGCTGTGAGCGCGAGCGCTGCAGTGAGTCCAGTCGGACCAGCTCCAACCACAAGCACTTCGCAAGGTTGATGCATGTGTTGGTCCGATTCCATCGTTGATGGTTGAATGACGGCCAGTCGACCAACCGTGCGTGTACCTACACCACAATGTTGACCATACGACCTGGAACAACAACAACTTTCTTCACTGGGCGTCCAGCGATCGCTGCGACGACATCGGCGTGCGCAAGCGCGAGTGCCTCAATCGCGGACGCCTCGGCCTTAGCGGGAACCATCAGCCGCGCCTTGATTTTCCCTTGAATCTGCACGGGAATCTCAACTTCATCGTCGACCAACATCGATGCGTCGTAGCTTGGCCACGAACTTCCGAAGAAGCCCGTACCACCTGAAGGATGCAATCCAAGTCGTGCGCCAAGTTCATCTGCAAAGTGCGGCGCAAACGGCCACATCACGCGCGCAAATCGACCGAGTTGATCGCGCGTCATACCGCCTTGTGATGGATCAGTGAGACCAGTAGGACGCGTCGCTGCATTCACCAACTCGATCATCGCAGCGATCGCTGTATTGAACGAGAGTTTCTCGATGTCCTCACCGACCTTGTGAATCGTGCGATGAAGCAATCGTTCGATCTTCGCGTCAGGCTGCGCAGCCGCAAGGACTTCACCCGACTTCTCATCAATCGCCAATCGCCACGCGCGCTGCAAGAAGCGGAAAACACCGACGATGTCGCGCGTATTCCACGGCTTCGATGCTTCGAGTGGTCCCATGTACATCTCGTAGAGACGGAACGTATCGGCGCCGTACTCCACAATGACATCATCTGGATTCACCACGTTTTTCAGCGATTTCGACATCTTCGCGACGATCTGTGTCACCTTCTGACCAGTCGCGGTTTCGATGAACACGCCTTCCGACACTTCGTTGACCTGATCGGTTGGCACGAGCGATTTGTCGGCTCGCTGGAACGCGTAGCTCGTGATGAGCCCTTGATGGAAGAGTTTCCCGAAAGGCTCAGGCGTCGACACGTGCCCAAGATCAAAGAGCATCTTGTGCCAGAATCGCGCATAGAGACAGTGCAGAACCGCGTGTTCACTGCCGCCGACGTAAAGATCCACGCCGCCGGCATGGCAAGTCTGCGCGTCATACGCCGTCGGTGCAGGCATCGTTGCCGCAGACTTCTTCCGTGACAACATCCAGTAGCGTTCCGCTTCCGGCGACACAAAGTGCGCCGCATCTTTCGACGAGCAATAACGAAGGTAGTACCAACAACTTCCCGCCCAACCAGGCATCGTGTTGGTCTCGCGAACGACGGCAGTTTCTGGCGAGAGCAACGCTGGATCAACACCGGCGGCTCCTGCTGTTGTCTGAGTCCAATCGCGCGCCTTCGCAAGCGGTGGCTGCGGCGTATCACTTTCAATCGGCGAGTAATCGGCGAGTGGCGGCAACACCAGCGGAAGATGGGAACTAGCAATCGGATAGTGATTGCCTTCAGTGTCGTAGACGATCGGGAACGGTTCACCCCAATATCGCTGCCGTGAGAAGAGCCAATCACGCAACCGGTAGTTCACGCGCAGCGCACCGATATCCTGCTTTTCAAGCCACGCAATCACGGTTTTCTTCGCATCAGCAGTTGTCATGCCATCGAGCGCGAGTTGCGCGCTCGTGCTGTGAACCGCGCGACCTTCGCCAGATGTTGCAGACTCACCTGTAAACGCGACGCCATCAATCTCGACAACTTGCACGATCGCGAGTTGGAACGCTTTCGCAAACTCGAAGTCGCGCTCGTCGTGTGCGGGCACCGCCATAATCGCGCCCGTGCCGTAACCCATCAGCACATAGTCGGCAGTCCACACCGGAATACGCGCACCTGTCGCCGGATTGATCGCGAAGAGCCCCGTTGCACAACCGGTTTTTTCTTTCGACGCTTGACGATCGATGTCGCTGCGATTCTTCGCCCAAGCAACATACTTCGCAAGTTCCGCGTTCCCGCGTGCGATCGCCTTCGCAACGATGGGGTGCTCCGGCGCGACAACCATGTAGGTTGCGCCAAAGAGCGTGTCGGGACGCGTCGTGAACACCGTCAGCGCATCGCGCTCGCCTTCAATCGCGAAGTGAATTTCCGCGCCTTCGCTGCGACCAATCCACTCGGTCTGCAGCGTGCGCGTCATGTCGGGCCAGTCGACGAGCGCGAGATCTTCGAGCAAACGATCGGCATACGCCGTAATGCGGAACATCCACTGCTTGAGCGGCATGCGAAGCACGGGGAAGCCACCGCGCTCACTGCGTCCATCGATGATCTCTTCGTTCGCGAGCACAGTGCCGAGTTTCGGACACCAATTCACCGTCTGCGTGCCGAGATACGCAAGGCGGAATGTGTCGAGATATGCTTGTTTTTCGCGCTTCGAGCACGCAGACCACTTCTTCGATGCTGCGTTCTCGACTGTGACCGTGGCGTCTTCTCGTGTGAGTCGCGCTTCGAGTTCCGAAATCGGCCGCGCTTTCTTCACCGACGGATCAAACCACGACGCGTACGCCTGAAGCCAAATCCACTGCGTCCACTTGTAGTAATCGGGGTCGATGGTCGCGAATTCGCGCGACCAGTCGTACATGAAACCGAAGCGACGAAGTTGTCGACGAAAGTTGTCGATCGCTTTCTTGGTCGTGACTTCAGGGTGTACGCCAGTTTGAATTGCGTACTGCTCCGCTGGCAGACCAAACGCGTCCCAGCCCATCGGATGCAGCACATTGAAACCCTTGAGTTTCTTGTAGCGACAGATGATGTCGGTCGCTGTGTATCCCTCAGGGTGCCCCACATGCAAGCCCGCACCGGATGGATAGGGGAACATGTCGAGGCAGTAGAACTTCGGCTTTGTGC
>JASGCF010000137.1 GCA_030054275.1 Limnohabitans sp.
CCAAAGAGTGCGGTTGTTGAAGTCTTGCGGAACTGTGCGCTTGAGAGGCCGCGTCGTGCGACGCGCCACCCGTCGAGCCACTCGCCTGCGTCATTCATTTCGGGGAAACGCCCCTCTGCACCGATGTACGAGGTGTTGTAGTTGTAGCCAGTCGCCGGATCGGAACCGAAGGTTGATGGACCGAGGAACTCTGGGCACTGCTGCACTTCGTTTGGACCGTCTACGAAGTCCCACAGCGCACTTGGTTGCACACGACCGTTGGCGTGCTGCTCAAAGTCCCATGCTTGCGTCACCAAACCCTCCGCACGCAGTTCAAACAGAATTGCGGCTGGATAGCGGTCTTTATTTTGCGCCGCATAGGTCGAGGTTGCCACGCCCAACTGGCGCAGATTCGATTGGCACTGCGATGCGCGCGATGATGCCCGTACCGTTCCAAGTGCAGGAAGCACAATCGCAAGAAGCACGGCGATCACTCCAATTGAAACCAGCGTTTCGACAAGCGAAATGCCCAGCGCGGGACGATTGCACGCATGACGACGCGCTGCATGAGTTGCATTCATGCGCGCTTCCCTCCGTTCATGCTGCCGTCCGTACTGTCTCCTGCACCATCTCCTGTGCTATCTCCCGCACTCGATCCCCAAAGCGAAAGCAACATGGAGAGATCGCCCGCACCAACCATTCCATCTCCATCAAGATCTTCGCGCAGCGAGTTCGTACCCCACACCGCAAGCAATGCTGCGAGGTCTGAAGCACCAACATTCCCATCACCATCGAAATCTGCAGTTGGCGCGAGCGGCGCGACATCTGCAATGGCGTCGACCTCTGGCGAGAATCCGCTTGTCAGAGGCCCGCTGATCCGTACGAATCGAATGGATGGAAGACCAACCACAGCGAGGTCGATTCCGGCACCGCCGCCAGAGCCATCGTAGATTTCTATGAGTTGCCCGTGATCGAGCCCGACAACATCGGCCATCGTGAAGGCAGGGTCTACAGGTCGCAGAAAATCGCTTTCGATCACACCGGGCACCGTGGCATACGGCCCCGCGTCGAGATACCCGAGCGTTGGGAAGAGTCCCTCTGCAAAGACATTGGGCACATTCGTCCAGACAATCCCATCTGCGCTGACCGCGATACTCCCGCCTTCCGCAGCAAGTCCGGCAACGACACCGAAGCCCGCGGATGCGTCCGTGAAAAACGCATTGCCGAACACAAGAAGATCAATACCGAACGGGTTCCGCGGATCGTCTTCAACGGGATGATCAAAGGCGAGTGTGAGCGTGCCGCCCACGCCAAGCGACACGATTTCGTTCGGTCGGAATGCAGGTTGAAACGGTGTCACGCATCCCGGAATCAAACCTTCACCAGTGAATCGTTCAGGCGCGCCGAGCGCAGTGTTCGGGTTGGTGAATCCGGACTGCGCGCCAACACCAGCGACATAGGAGACAACGCCAGTCGCAAAGGGCGAGTCGGCCATTGCGCGAGTCGTCGTGCCAAGAAGGATGACGCCACAAACTGCGCCTGCGACAACGCTCAGGGCAGGGTCCGCGGCCCCGCGCTCGGCGATCTTTGTGGCACGCCAGTCATGAAGCCGTGAGAACGGCAAGATGCACATCAGTGAAAGCTCCTCTGGGAGTCCGCGCCCAGGTGGAACCGCACCCCAACTGGGAGTGCACAGCGGCGACCACACGGTCGCCAAGGTTTCCTCAGCAGGTCTTCCGACTTCAGCCCGTGTGGTACATCACACGGTTCGCACGCCTTCCCAAGCATCGTGGCCGAGTGGCCCTAGCCCAGTGGCTTTCAGAATGCGTCCGGCGCATCACTGCGAACGGACCTTTGCGAATTGGCATGTTTGCTCTCACGCTTTCAGGAGTTCCGGTCGGAACTCAAGCATGACCCAACAAGCATCGCCCAATCTGTCACGGCGGCGCGACCGCGGCGGATTTGCACCGCCTTCCCTTGTTGCGAGCCACTTTGCAGGGACTTGCAACACCGAAGATGTCTCCGGTCGCTGAGGAGTGCGGAGTATACGGATTTCGGTGTGGTCTTCGGGCCTTCGTCGAAACTCTCCGGATTTCCCTGAGGTTGACGCATGACGCGCGAAACCGATACCATCCGCGCTTCCCTCTGAGGCGCCACGAAGGCGCTCGAGGGGAGCGTGCTTTGGTCAAGTCCACTGTGCGCGTCTCACTCCTTAGGAGATCTCGATGTCGTCGATCGCGTTCAAGTCTGGCACTTCCCTCGTCGCACGCAGTCAAGTCCTCTTCGGAGGAGCATTCGGAAGCATGTTGGTTGCAACCGCATTGCTTGCCGGAGCACCGACAGTGTTCGCACAAGCAGGCGGTCAAGCCGCGGTGGCGACAGACGGCGTTCGCAAGAACATCGACGACTTCATTCACTATGTGCTTGTTGGCAAGGCCGACATGGCGCAGGCAGCTGGAGAGGCTGTGCTTGGTGCATCCGCGACCGACGAGCAGTTGGCAGCGATTGTTGATGATGCTGACCTGGCGGACCGCCTGATGAAGGCTGTATCGCGTAGCCGCGCCATGGGCGGTGTTTCGGATCTCGCAACGAAGATCGAAGATCGGGTTGAAGACGGACGCCGCGCGCTCTCGCGCGATCCACAGCGCATCACCGATGCGATCGGCATGCTTTCGAAGACGCTTCGCGAGCAGCGCATCGCGGAAGAGCGTCTGAATGCAGCAGGTGAGTTTGCTGTTCCACAACTGCTCGCAGTGATCGTCGAAGGCACCGACGCAAAGGCTGAAGTTGCAGCAACTCGCAACTTGGTTGCGCTGAAGCGATTCGCTGTGATGCCGCTCGCCATGTCGCTTGATCGCTTGCCGCCTGAAGCGCAGCGCAAGGTCGTTGGCATGTTGGCAGACATTGGTTGGCCGACAGCGCTGCCATTCATTTGCGAAGTTGCCGCCCGTGAAGGAACCCCAACCGATGTTCGCGCCGCGTGTGAAGTCGCCATTGAGCGCCTCGGTGGCAAGACTTCTGATGTGTCCGCGCAGTTCACGGCGCTTGCGCGAAAGTTCTTCAATCGCGAGGATTCGCTTGTTCCGTACCCAGCGGAAGCGACCAACAACACATGGTCCTTCGATGAGGGCGGCGCTGGCTTTGGCGGTTTGACAGCGAAGCCTGTCGGAACGCCGATTTTCTGCGACGAGATGGCCATGGCTTTGGCGCGTCGTGCGCTTGCGGTTGATCAAGCAAACAACGAGGCGCTTGCGATCTACATCGCGTCAGATCTTCGTCGCGAGAACACGCTCGGATCGGATGCGCAGCCGGGCCGCTACAGCCCGCAGTTCTTCGCAACGGCAGCGGGCCCTTCGATCTGCTCGATGGTGCTTGCGATGGGGATTGACACGCGCGACACATCGTTGGTGCGCGACGCCATCGCTGTACTTTCGCAGACCGGCAGCGGCGCAGTGCTCACTGCGTCCGGTGGACGAAACCCGATGATTGAAGCGTTGCGGTATTCCGACCGACGCGTTCGCTTGGACGCAGCACTCGCGCTTGCGAAGTGCGCGCCAACCGGTAGTTTCCCAAGTGACTTCATGGTTGTTCCAACGCTCGCCTCTGCGATCGGTGACGGCGGAATCAGCCGCGCTGCGGTGCTTGGTGGTTCACTTGAAGATCGCCAAGCGATCGGCCAGCAACTTTCGTCGGTTGGTTTCCAACCGCTCGCTGGCGCAGATTCCTTCGATGCGCTGGAAGTGGAAGTCGTCAAGGCAAACGGTGTCGAATTGGTTGTGGTTCGTGGGACTGCAGAGACCGTGAAGTCTGGCGTGGAGCGCGTCCGTGCAAGCGGCTCGACCGCTTCAAGCCCAATTCTGGCGATTGCGAACGCGCTTGAAGAAGCAGCCGTGCGCCGCGCGTTTGAAGGTGATGCGACGGTTGTGGTGTGGACAGAGGGTTCTACCTCAGACAGCTTCCGTACCGCAGCGGAGCAAGCGATTCGCGCCACAGCTGGTAGCGTCATGGACACGGCAGAGGCGGACGAGTATGCCATCCGAGCAACCGAAGCACTGCGTTCCATCGCGAGTGGTGGATCGACTCCATTCCAAATGGGTGACGCAGAAGCGGTGCTCTTGAAGGCGCTGAAGACGAAGCAGGGCGGGCTCCGAGCGAGCGTCGCTGAGGTGCTTTCGATCATGGCGACGCCAGCCGCACTTCAGGCTCTGGTGGATGTGGCGATCGCCGCAAGCGCGGACGAGCAGGTCGTGTACTGCGATTTCGCTGCAGCTGCAGCGCGCAAGTCGGGTGGCAAGGGTGACGACAGTCAACTCTCCACACTCCGCGGCGTGATTGCCGCAAGCCAAGGCGAAGTTGCCGATGCGGCTGGCCGTCTCTACGGCTCGCTTGATGCGGGCAGCGCTGAGGCTGTGAAGCTCATCGTCGGAGAGTGACTCGGTCGTGCACCGATCGGGTCGCACCCGAATCTGTTCGAGGTCGAGATACCTCTGACGGCACAAGATTGACGATAGAAAGAAGGCCCCGCTGCGATGCGGGGCCTTTCTTGTTGACTTGTGGGGTTCGTGTGTCGTTCGTGTGTCGTTCGTGTGTCGTTCGTTTGTGTTCGAGCGTTGCCGCAGTGTTCGAAACGACGGTGGAGTACTGCGGAAGACTGCGGGCGACTCACTCGCGCGATGCACGCATGCCTTCGCTGAGGCCACCCGAAAAGCCACCCGAAAAGCCACCCGAAAAGCCACCCATGGGATTTGAACCCACGACCTGCGCTTTACGAAAGCGCTGCTCTACCGCTGAGCTAGGGTGGCAGGGGCGAAGAGCATACCCGAAATCGAGGTGTGCGCCACGGTCAGGCGTAGAAACGCTGCATGGACGCCGATTCCACGCCCAAGTTGGCAAAGAACTGGGCTTCTCGGGCTGTCGGCTGAGAGATTTCGACCTGTACTGAGTTGAATTGCCGAAGAGGAGAGTCCGCGCGGAGGCGTTCGTCCGAGCACCGATTCCCATTTGGAACGCGGATTGAGTTGCCCATGCGTCGGTTGTTCCCAGCGATTGGATTCATGTCCTTGCTTCTTCCCGCACACCATTCCACCCTCGTCGCGCGTGTCGCCCTCGTCGCGCTTGTCGCCCCCGTCGCCCCCATCGCGTTCGCAGCACACGCATCGAACTCGCTGCCCTCATCGTTCGGGCAATCCGCCGCAGTTTGGGAAGTCGAGGGGCACATTCGTGAGCCAATGGTGATGCGACAACTCGCAGACCAACGCTGTGTGCCGAAGTGGTTGCGTGAGTCCACGGTTGCCGTGGCACTCGACGCAGAGCGTCTCGCCGCGCTCGCGCGTGCTGGTGGCGGAATGCTCACGGAGTTTCCCTGCGGGCCGTGGACCGAACTTGACCTTCGTCTCACCACGCTTGCGGCGCTTGCGGATGACGCCTCCATCGAGGTCTGCGATTTTCACGGACAGCGGCACTCGGAGATGCAGGGGGGCGCTGTCGTGTTGGCCGGCGAAGTCGTCGGCGCGCCTGGAAGCACAGCGTTTCTTGCAACAAGTGACGCGGGAACTTTCGGCTTTGTCGAAGTCGATGACCGCCTCTTCATCATCTCAAGCGGTCCTGCGAACAGTGGCTTTCCGGTCGTGTCGTACGACCTGCGCGCGTTGCCTGAAGGAACAATGGAGCCGCCCGCATGGGTGTGTGAAACGATAGATCCTGTCTCAGACGCATCTGCATCCTTCATGCAGTCAGGTGAGGGCGGTGTTGCAGGCGCTGCGTGTAGGCAAGTTCGCGTTGCGTTTGAAACCGATCATGAGTTTTTCCAGTTGCTTGGCGGTTCTGTGTCCGCGGTCGAGGGATATGTGGCCACGCTCGCTGGTGCGCTCAACACGCTGTACACGCGTGATACCAATGTTCGTCTCTCTGCGTCGTTTGTGCGTGTTTGGGCCACGCCTTCCGATCCTTGGACCGCAACGACGCCGTCACTGCAACTCACCCAATTCAAATCGAATTGGGATTCCACGATGGTTCCGATCGTGCGCGATTTGGCCCATTTCTTGTCGGGCCGTCCGCTTGGCGGCGGCGTCGCGAATCTTCCAGGGATTTGCACTGGACTAGGTGGAAGTGCAAGTGGTGGGGCAGCGTATGGATTGTCTGCGAATCTCAACGGTTTCTTTCCAACACCGCTTGTCGACAACAACGCGCAGAACTGGGATCTCATCGTGGTTGCACACGAGATCGGCCACAATCTTGGCGCTCGTCACACGCACGCGTTCACGCCGCCTCTTGATGGCTGCGGACTGACGCCGCAAGATTGTTCGGTCGCAGGCGCGCAGGAAGGCACGATCATGTCGTACTGCCACACCTGCGCTGGCGGTTTGGCGAACATGCGACTTGCGTTTCATCCGGCGAACATCTCAGAAATGCTCGATCGTTTTGCGGCGATTCCTTGTGTCTACGAAGGCGCCGTTGTCGCGCCGATCGCGAGTGCAGATCGTGTGAGCGCATATGGCGGCGTGCCGCGCACCATCGATGTACTTGCGAACGATCTCCCTTTCAATTGCGAAACGATCGCGATTGGCGGGAACTACCCAATGACGAGTTTGAACGGCGCAGTGATTTCGCGGACGAGCCCATCGGATCCGATCGGATACGACCGCTTGGTGTATACGCACGGAAATGGCGCGTTTTCTGGGCCGGACTCCTTTGAGTATCTCATTGTTGACGCGTCAGGACAAACTGCGGTTGGCACTGTTCGGGTGGATGTCACGCCGCTTCGCACGCCTGAGAATCCAATCGGCGCCGTGTCCGGAATCGGTGCTGCGTACTACGCACTGGCTGCGCCTACAGCGTTACCGAACTTTGCGCTGTTGTCACCCTTCGCGAGCGCATCGCTTCCGGACATCAACATTGCGTCGACGACGGGCGTACTCGCGACAAGCGGACGAGCCGACGATCTTGGCATCGTGTTCGATGGTTGGATTGAAGTTCCAGAGAGCGGCGGATGGACTTTCACGCTCGCATCCGATGAGGGCTCGCGTCTCCTCATCGGCAACACGGTGGTCGTCAACCACGACGGCCTTCACGGTATGACGACGAAAAGTGGCGAGATTGGCTTGGCCGCGGGGCGTCATGCCGTGCGTGTTGAGTACTTCGAGCGAACAGGCGCCGCAGGAGTGATCGCGTCGTGGCGCTCGCCGAGCGGTGTTGAGTCGGTGATTCCGTCGTCCGCGTTCTCGCGTGGTGGACGAGATTCGGTTGCCGATGTTGACAACGACGGATCGATCAATGCTGGCGATTTGTCGCTCATCCTCGCAGGTTGGGGAACTGCGAACGCTGCTGCGGACCTCACAGGGGACGGCGTTGTGAACGCCTTTGATCTGTCGCGGTTCCTCTTCGAGTGGCTGCAGTAAGCCGCCGCGCGCGCAGCGTGTTGAGATTGGTCGCATCTCGGACGCGAGCTGCGCTGCTTCCGCTGCGGAATTCCGATATTCACGCATTCTTCTGCTGCGAATCGGTGGCATCTGCGAATGGTGCGTGCCATGCTGCTGCGTGGCGCCTCGCGATGCTCGTGGTCGTGCGGCAACCGTCATTCACCCGTTTGAGATTTGCATGAAACTTCTGAACGCCACTCGAGCCAACCGATCCAACCAAGCGCTGCTTGCGTCGAGCTTCATCACTGTCGCGACCGGAGGCATGCTGTGCGTCGGTCCGCTCGCACAGGCAGCGTCGGATGCGGGAAATGTGCAAGCGCAACGCGAAGTTCAAACAGTGGGCATGATGCAGGCGCCCGCGCCGCTTCGACGCATTTCGCGCGATCCCCGCGTGAGTGCGCGGCTTGATGCACTGATACCTGAAGCGGCGCGCGCAGCGACATCGATCATTGAGGTTGATCGCGCAGCGCTTGAATCGCTTGCGCAACAAGGTGGTGGCATTGTTCGCAGCGTTCCGCTTGGGCCGTCTCTTACACTCGATTTGGAACTCACAACGGTGCAGCCGTTCGATCAAGATGCCACCATCGAAGTGGTGCGCACGACCGATCCGAAGCTTGGCCAACTTGAAACGACCACAGAGACAGTTGCGGGTTCACAGCCTCGCGGTGCCTATCTTGCGGGCAAGGTCGTTGGAGAGCCTGAAAGTCAGGCATTTCTCGCGGCAAGCGACGCTGGCACCTTTGGCTATGTCGAACTGGGAACTCGCACCTTCATCATTTCAAGCGGTCCCTACGGTGTGGGACTTCCAACCGCGTCGTATGAACTCACCGCGCTGCCGG
>JASGCF010000138.1 GCA_030054275.1 Limnohabitans sp.
AAAATAGAAGTCGCGCGTCACAGAATCTGCGCCGCGCGACTTCATTGAACTTGGGTTGGCGCTCCCCGCCGGGACGTGAATCTCGGCGGAGAAAACGTTCTGATCGCTTACTGGTCATTCATCTGCAACATCGCTCATCGCTTCAGGCTCGCCTTCGAGATCAGCCATGTGGCCTGGGAGGAAGCTCGCGAGGCGTTGACGGCGCACCGGATGCTGAAGCTTGCGAATCGCCTTCGACTCAACCTGGCGCACGCGCTCGCGCGTGACCTTGAAGATGCGACCGACTTCCTCGAGCGTATAGGTGTAACCGTCGCCGATGCCGTAGCGGAGCTTGAGAATCTCGCGCTCGCGGTAGGTAAGCGTCTTCAAGACATCGTTGATCCGTTGACGCAGCATGTCGCTCGTCGCGGAATCAGACGGGCTTGCCTGACGCTCGTCTTCGATGAAGTCACCGAAGTGCGAATCTTCGCTTTCGCCGACCGGACGATCGAGCGAAATCGGATGACGCGAGATCTTCATCACGCGGCGCGTTTCTTCGATCGGCATTTTCGCTTTGATGGCGATTTCTTCGATCGTCGGCTCGCGGCCGAGTTCTTGCAGCAACGCCTTCTGGATGTTGCGCAGCTTCGACATCGTCTCGATCATGTGGACCGGAACGCGAATCGTGCGTGCGTGATCAGCGATCGCGCGGGTGATGGCCTGACGGATCCACCATGTCGCGTAGGTCGAGAACTTGTAACCGCGCTTGTACTCGTACTTGTCGACCGCGCGCATCAGGCCGGTATTGCCTTCCTGAATGATGTCGAGGAAGGGGAGTCCTCGGTTGCGATACTTCTTCGCAATCGAGACCACAAGTCGAAGGTTTCCGCCCGAAAGATCGCGCTTCGCTTGCTCGTACTCACCAAACACTCGAAGAATGTCGCGCATACGGCGCTCGAACTCGTCCATCGGTTCAAGCACAAGATTGCGCAGGCCGTCGAACTCCTCTTGCATCACATAGACATCTTCTGGGTCGTATCGATCTGGATGCTTGTCTGCCTTGGCGAGATTGCGTTGCATCTCTCGCATCTTTGAAATGATGCCGAGCAACTTGCGATACAGCGGAATGATGCGACCAGTGCGCAGGCAGCATTCTTCAAGCAGCGTGCCGATGCGACGACGGCGCAGCGTAATCTCGCGCTGGAGTTGGACGCGCTGCGTTGCAGACACGCCGCCAGCTTCGAGTTGTTCCCATGCAGCCAAGTTCGACCTGAGGAGTCGCTCAATCGTCGGGAGATTCGCTGGGATGCGTTGTTCGATCTTCTGCTTGGCGTGCGGCTCTGCGGTCGAGATACGCATCGTGCGATCAAACGGCAGTTTTTGAGCATGCACATCCTTGAGGATCTTCACGGCCTCGTTCGCCGCATAGTCGCTCTCAAGCACTTTGCGACGGAAGATCATGCGCGTGGTTTCGATCTTCTTCGCCAAGCGGATCTCTTCTTCGCGTGTGAGCAGTGGAATCGTGCCCATCTGCGTGAGGTACATGCGGATCGGATCGTCAATGCGCTTGGACCCTTGTTCAGCAAGCGCCTTCTCAACCGCAGCCTGCATCTCGCTGTCATCGAGGATGTCCTCTTCGACATCGAAATCATCTGGATCCGGACCATCTTCCTCGCCGCGGGCCTCGCCCTCGGCTGCCTTCTTCTTGCGCTTGTTCTTCTTGATTTCAAGCTCTGCAGCAGCCAGTGCAGCCGCGGATGGTTGCGCCGGACCGGACGAAGAATCGCTGCGACTGGCCTTCTTCGGGTCATCGCGTTGGAACTTCAGATTCGTCTGAAGCGGCGCCTCGAAGCAGATGTAGTTGTTGCGGCGGATTTCGACTTCATCCACCATCTCGATGGAGTGCTCGCCAATGAAAACAAGCAACTCGTCGATCTTCTCGGGATCAACGAATTCGTCGGGCAAACAGGTATTCAATTCCTCGTAACTAATCCAGCGGCGGCGGATGCCGTGCTCGACGAGCTCACGAAGGACTGGGGATACTTGATCAAGTGAATCGAGTGACATGCTCACGGCGAGATACTCCGTCCTTACTCTTTGCGGTCCATGCTTGAGCCACCGTCCGGCGACGACACCTGTCGTCGATGGAAGAGGGCGCTTGCTGCCGTCGCATCGTGGCCACGCTCGCGAAGACGAGCGAGCCGCGCTGCAGCGGTTGTGGCGTCAATGCCACGCGAGGTGCGCTCGATGTGGGCTCCGTCGCCCGCATCGGTCGCACCATCAGTTCCATCCATCCCCCCAACCCCACCAGAACCACGACGGTCCAACTGAGGCGATCTGAAACGCTCGCGACGCTCGAGATTTTCGAGGTCGCTCCAACTGACCAGTACCTCTTCGGTTGCACTTCGCTGCCCAGACGCGCCCACACCGGACGCGGAACGCAGGATGTCGGTTCCAAAAAGATAAAGATCAGATGCTAGGCGCTTGAAAGCAGGATCGGCGATTTCACCGATCAAACCTTCAAAGTTCAATACGCGCGCCGCTTCGGCTGCGTCACGGATCGCTGCGAAAATGGCTGCATGGCCAGGGTCCGCAAACTCGTTCGGTGCGATGGCTTCTGAAATTGGCAGGGTGCCTGCACCTTCGACCGGAACCGCAAGTGACGCAAGCGCTGGGTCGTTACAGAGAAGCCCAAGAAGCCGACGCTCTGCAACCTTGCGCGCACGAGCTCGTGCCGTGCTTCCGAACGGTAGTCCGGTTGATAGTCCGGTTGATAGTCCGCCTGATTGGGTCGCGTGCGTGACTTCAACAACGCTGTGTGCCTGCACGCCGGTTGCGGCAGCGGCCGTCTCTGCTTGCTGAACCGCGCCACCCGCCAGTGGTCGAGCACGCATCGACTTCGCGAATCGGTCGATTTCGACCACAGGTAGGTCGAACAAGTCTGCCAAGGTGTGCAGCACAAGCTGGCGCCGAACGCCACTCATCGCGTTAAGCCCGAGATCCACGAATTTGGCAACAGTTTGCTCGACCCATTGCTGACGGCCCGAAAGGCCGCGGCCCTCAAGTTGCTTTCGAATTCGGCTCGCAACGAAGGCAAGCGCGTCACTTGAGCGATCGAGCGCGCGCTGGAAGCGTTCTGCGCCTCCGTCCTGACGCAACAAGTCATCGGGATCGAGGCCGTCCGGCAGCACGCAGATTTTGATATCGATGGACTCGCTGAAGAACACCTCCAGCGCTCTGTCTGCAGCCTTCTGGCCTGCTTCGTCGCCGTCGAAGAGCAACACGACCGTATCCGCCATGCGGCGGAGCATGCGCGCATGCTCACGCGTGAGTGCTGTGCCAAGCGTTGCAACGGTGTTTCGGAAACCAGCGCGATGGCACGCGATCACATCGGTGTAGCCCTCTGTGATGATCGCACACTTCGCCTCGACGATGGGTCGCTTGGCACGGTGGATGCCATACAGCGCCTTCGATTTATGGAAGACAGGCGACTCCGGACTGTTGAGATACTTTGGCTCTTGTTCGGGATCAAGTTTTCGACCGCCAAAGGCGATCGGACGCCCGAGGTCGTCGCAAATCGGGAACACCAAGCGATCGCGAAGGAGGTCGATGTATCCGCCACTGCGCGAAGGGCGAATCACGCCAGCCGCAACAAACGCTTCGAATGGCGGATAGTCGGTGCCTGCGTTCCGAAGCGCTTTACGAACGCCCTCGACAAGTGCGTCGATCCGTGCTGGTGCAGCGCCGATTCCAAACTCCTCGACCGTTTCTGGTCCGAAGCCACGGCGTTCTGTTTCTGCGCGGGCCTTGGCTCCGGCATCTTGATCTGCGAACACGCGGCGGAAGAACCGATCTGCAAGTGCGTTTGCCCGCAGCACATCATCTCGCGTTGGCTCGCCGTCTGAACGCTGCCGCGCCGACGCACCTTGCCAAGGCGTCAACTCGATGTTTGCGCGCGCGGCGAGAAATCGCAGCGCTTCCGGAAACTCCATCCGGTGGTAATTGATGACGAAGTCGATCGCGTTTCCGGCCGCACCGCAGGCAAAGCACTTATAGAACCCAGTGCCTCCGTTGCCTGACTTGTGGGTGACGACCGCCATCGATGGCGACCGATCGTCATGGAATGGACAAAGCCCAACATGTTCTCTGCCCTTCGGACGCAATGCGACCACTTCGCCGATGAGCGACAGAATGTCTGTCGCGGCGAGCACGCGGTCGCGGTCACTCGTGAGCGGGCCAGTGGACATGAGGGGGCACTACGAGAGAAGAGCATGAAGCGGCAGGGCTCTACGCGGGAACGACGCGCAATGAAATGCCCAGCCGCACAATCGAACGAAACACAGACAACAACGCAGCGAGAAATGCAAACTGAAACGCCACCACCGACCACATTGGTCGGAATACGACGCGCGGCGCTCACGACGCTTGGCGCGCAAGCACTGTCAACACATGAGGGTGCACACCAACGCAGACAAGACCACGACGAATCACCGGCGCGAATTTCGCGCTGTGAAAATCGATCCACCCGCGAAACCACTCGCGGACTGCGTGGAAGCAAACTGGCTGGCAGGATCGGAGAATTTGCTCTGCCCGACGAATGCGGCGCGAGGAGCGAGGTTTCCTGCCGTTGCTGACAATATCTCCAAAGGCGACTTCGGCAACGAACCTTGCCAAAAACACACGGGAATTGTCTTGATTTTCTTGCGCGAATTGGCAGGGCAACGGCAAAAAGAAATACGGACCGCTCGAGCGGCCCGCATGCGTGAACTTTCAAGACCTTCTACACCAAAGACTTCAACATCAGCGCTTCAAACCGAGCGCTTCAAACCGAGCACTTCAAACCGAGCACTTGGGCGCCAGCGACTTCAGAACTGTATGCACAAGTACTCCAGCTGAGGCGAACTCAAGCCGCCGCAACGACTCAAGTAATCGAAGTCCCATTGAAATCGACGCGCACTTCCGACGCGATCAGATCGTTTCGCCGTTCTTGACACGACGCGTGTATGCAAACTTGCGCTTGATCGGCTTCACAACCAAGCCCATGCGAATTGCACGGACGGACGCTTTCACGCGCTGGGGAGCACCGTCCACCACGATGGTGACATCTTGGAGATTTGGCTTGAAGGTTCGCTTCTTGCGCGAGGTGGTCTTAATGCCGACGCCGCCAAGGTACTTCGCCTTGCCGCGATACTTGCAAACCCAACCTGAAGAAGTAGATGCACCGGTGAAGTGGCAGACGCGTGGCATGATGGTTCTCGTTCGTTTGAGGCCCGAAATTGGGCGAGCCAAGTACTATACAGATCCATCGGGTTCCTGCAAGCGATCTGCGCGAAGAGGAGGCTCGTGATGCAGAAGTCCGGCTGCTCGAAGGACACCGCTGAGACCCGCAAGGTCGGCCGCACCGAAACAGGCGACCTCGTGACTGTCTGCATCAAGGACGCCCCAACACATGCCGTTCCGATAAATCGGCAGCACAAGTTCGGATCGATCGCGCGGATCGCACGCGATGTACCCAGCACCGAGCAGCGCCACATCCTCGACCAACCGAGCAGACTCTTCAAGGAATCCTTGGCCGCAAACCCCATGGAGCCCGATAGGCGAGCATGCAGGCTTATCGCGTCGCGCGACAAGAAGCATCGCTCCTAGGCGGGCGTGGCGGTCAAGCGGGGTCGCTGGATCGATCGTATAGAACCCGATCCAACTACATCCGCGTGGCGCAAGCGCGTCCCAAAGCATGTCACAAAGCGGCGACAAGCGCTCCTCCGGAGGGAGCGACGCAAGGCCCGCTGCGCCGCGAACGAGTGACGCATAGAGCAACTCGTCACCGCATCCACGGCGGAGTCGAGCATTCTCGGCTGTCGTTGCGGTTGGAGGAGTTGCCATCGTCAAAATCCGGTGGAGCACTCACGCAGATTCGCGGCGCGATCGGCTCACGAGTTGCGCGAGCGGCGACTTGCGCGTGATTGCATCGGCGTCGAGCGTGTACACCGCGTCTTGGTTGTCGAGATCAGGCAGGTGGTACATGTGCGGCACCATGATCTCGTCGATGACGGCGCGCAACGCGCGCGCGCCTGTGTCGCGAGCAAGTGCACGATCTGCGATCAACTCAAGCGCATCCGTGGTGAACTCAAGTCGCGCTCCTTCGAGTTTGAAGAGGTGCTGATACTGCCGAATGATGGCGTTCTTTGGTTCGGTCAGAATCGACATCATCGCTTCGCGATCAAGCGGCATGAGCGGGCAAATGATGGGCAAGCGTCCAACCAACTCTGGGATCATGCCGAACTCAAGCACATCTTCAGGAAGTACTTGGGCGAGCACAGAACGAAGACCTTGCTCCTTCGATTGATTCTCGTGGATATCCGACCCGAAGCCGATGCGGCGCTTCCCGAGTCGTTTGCGGATGATGTCATCAAGACCAACGAAAGATCCACCGCAGATGAACAGGATGTTGGTGGTATCCATCTGGATGTACTGTTGCTCGGGATGTTTGCGTCCACCTTGCGG
The DNA here is from genome assembly GCA_030054275.1 of Limnohabitans sp. Classification (GTDB taxonomy): domain Bacteria; phylum Planctomycetota; class Phycisphaerae; order Phycisphaerales; family SM1A02; genus QWPT01. The sequence continues at coordinate 6,484 of JASGCF010000138.1, forward strand.
CGGCACATTGGCAACGGTGCCTTCGAGCATCTTCAAAAGCGACTGCTGTACGCCTTCGCCCGAAACATCACGCGTGATCGACACATTCTGCGATGTCTTACCGATCTTGTCGATTTCGTCGATGTAAATGATGCCACGCTGTGCGTTGTCGAGGTCGTAATCCGCGGCCTGCAGGAGTTTGAGCAAAAGATTCTCAACATCCTCGCCCACATATCCAGCTTCCGTCAGTGTGGTTGCGTCACCGATAGCAAATGGCACATTCAGAATGCGCGCGAGCGTCTTCGCAAGCAGCGTCTTGCCCGTGCCCGTTGGACCAATGAGCATGACATTCGACTTGTCGATCTCGATCGAGGAATCATCTCCCTCAACAACCGACAAGCGCTTGTAGTGGTTGTGTACTGCTACGGCAAGCGCGCGCTTCGCAGCGTCTTGGCCGATGACATATTGATCAAGAAACTCGCGAATCTGTCGCGGTGATGGGATCGTTGCAAAGAGTGGACGAGCTGCTGCGACGCGGCGCTTCTCTTGTTTGAAGATGTTCTGGCAAAGGTCGGTGCAGTTGGAGCAGATGTACACATCGCCTGGGCCTTCAACCATCGCGCCTACTTCGCGAGATGTCTTTCCGCAGAACGAGCAGGTTGTCTTCTTCCCACGGAAACCGCCGTCGCCGCCACCTGAGCCGCCGCCAGAACCGCCACCAAACTCTCCATCCTGACGACCGCCACTCGCGCCATGCCCGCCCCCTGAACTACCGGTGGGTCCACCGTTTGGACCGCGGCGCGGCGGGTTGGAACCTTCAATCGGCGCGTGGCCAGACTGTGCTGTCGGAACAACGCTTCGCTGTGGGCCGCTGCATGGGCGGGGCTCAGCGCAAGATGGACGGTGCTGGGAGGGTTGAATCATGGGTACTCGATGCATGGACCGCCAAGAGTCGGCGGGGTCGGAGACTGTATCGGACGAGAGAAGGCCTGCGCTGTCGCGCACTTTCCACAGGCGCGAGAAATTGTCGGTTGTTCTGGCGGCCAAGTTCGGATGGCTCAAGTCGTGCGCGTCCGAGTAGCGAGCCATGGCGGTGACGCGAGGCCTCTTGGAAAGGCTTTCAAGTGTTCATTCGTCGTCGGTGGCCTGATCGTTGTCGTGGGTTTGGTCGAGTTGGCGGGGGCGCATTGGGCGAAGCGGGCGCTGTTCTCCGCCAGAGTTTTGCGAGGTTCTTCGTCCGTCGTGCTCAATGGAGGCCGGCTTCAAAGTCGACGGCAGCACTCTCTCGACACCGCTGTCCGAACCTTGCTTCCCGAGATCTTTGGCGGAAACATTGGCGGAATTCTTGGCGCGCACCGAACCGATCATCGCCTCGCGCGCCTTCGCAAACTCCGCTTCGCTGAGTTTGCCTTCACGACGCAGGCGTCGCAGGTCATCAAGTGTGAACGCTTCGGACGAGTCTGCGTCACTTTTCATCCATCGCTGAAGACGCACGATGACAACCCAACCGACGACGACGATTGCAACAAGCGCAAGACTCGCTTTGAAAATGCTGAGGTAATCTTGGGTCGAAAACAAGGGAGGCCCTCAAATGCTCCCGTCGGTGCACGGCGCGACGCGCGAGCGGTAGTTCGCCGGAGTGTATCGGAGAAGAGTGAGAGAACCCGACGATCGACACTCGTACAGCAAAAGCAAAGTACGGTGAACGCGGGTGC
>JASGCF010000139.1:0-2450 GCA_030054275.1 Limnohabitans sp.
CAAGAAATCACCGTGCAAGTGCTGAAAGAAGGCATTGGCTCGAAGGGCCCGACGGTCACGAGCTATCTGTCCATTCCCGGGCGCCTGCTGGTGATGATGCCTGACATGGACAATGTCGGAGTCTCGCGTAAGGTCGATGACGAGGAGGGCCGCCGCAAGATGCGGAAAATCCTCGATTCGCTCGACCTACCGAAGGGCTTCGGTTTCATTCTGCGCACCGCGGGCTTCGACGCCACACGCACCGAACTTGCGCGCGATGCACAATACCTCACGCGCCTTTGGCAAGTGATGGAGAAGCGCATGAACGCGGTCGGCGCGCCGTGCCAGCTCTATGCAGAGGGCGACATCTTGTTGCGCACGATTCGTGATTCGATTGATTCGTCGGTGGACGGAATCGTCGTCGATAGCGAGAGCGCATTCAGCCGCGCGCGTGCATTCCTCGAAGTTGTGGCGCCGAAAGCCGCAACCAAGGTGCATTTCTACGATCGTCGTCGACCGATTTTCCACGCGTTCGATGTGGAACGACAGGTCGATCTGATCCACGCTCGCGAGGTGCCACTGCCGTCCGGTGGCGCGCTGGTCATCGATCAAGCGGAAGCGTTGGTTGCCATCGATGTCAATTCGGGACGCTCGCGCAGCGCACGCGACAGCGAAACGAACGCCTATCAAACGAACCAAGAAGCCGTCGATGAAATCGCACGACAACTTCGCCTACGCGATCTTGGAGGCGTGGTGATCTGCGACCTCATCGATATGCGCGCGTCGAAGCATCGCCGCGATATCGAAGAGCGATTCAAGAAGAATCTTGCGCGCGATCGCGCCAAGACAACTGTTGGTGAAATTAGCGAGTTCGGCATTCTTGAACTCACGCGACAACGCATGCGTCCGAGTCTGCGGAAAACGCACTACATGGACTGCCCGCACTGCTCGGGCCACGGCGAGATTCGCATGCCGGAAAGCGTCGCAAGCGACGCAATGCGCCGCATGCAACTTGTCTTCGATATGGAGCGGGTTGCGCGACTCGAACTTGTCTGCTCCGCGAAGGTTGCTGCTGTACTTCTGTCGCGCAAGCGCCGCGCCATGGTCGAACTTGAGGATCTCTTCTCGAAGAAAATCGATGTGCGAATTAGCGAGGCGATCGCCGTTGATCGCGTGGACATCTATGCCTACGACGATCGTGGCGCGGATGTCGATCTCGACAAACAACAGAAGTTCCAGTTGCCAGCGCTTGCAAGTTTCCCGACGGAAATCGAAGAAGACCTCGATGTCGACGGCGGCAGCGCAAGCCAAAGCGGCAATGCGGACGAGCGTGCAGGCGGCGGTCGTCGTCGGCGCCGACGGCGGCGCAAGCCAGCGGCCGCGGATGCAACTTCCATCATCCTCTCGGGCGGCTTTGATGATCTTCCCGAAATCGACGAAGAGGAGCCGAGTTTTGTCTCGGCGCTTGAGCGCGAAGAGCAGATGAAACGGGATGCTGCGAAGCGTGACGCGGAACGCGCGGCGCGTGCTGCTGCGGCGCGCGCGTCGGACGACGCGGAAGCATTTGGTGATGAAGAGAGCGATGACGAGAGTGGCGGTGAGAGTGGCAGTGAGTCGTCTGCGCAGTCGGAGCAAGGCGAAGGCGGACGCCGTCGCCGTCGCCGCCGTCGTCGTGGTCGCGGCGGGCGCGATCGTGATGGCGCTGTTGAAAGCCCATCAACCGATGCCTCAACTGGCACACAGACTGATCGAAGCAACGCGTCGAAAATTCCCGCCTCGAAAAACCCCGCATTGAGGCCGATCGCACCGCCTCCTCCGCCGCGCGAACCAAGCGACCCAATTCGGGTGCACGCCATCGCGAAAGAAATCGAACTCACAAGCAAGGAAGTACTGGCGAAGTGTGCCGAACTCGCGATCGAAGTGAAGGGTCACCAGTCGCTGCTCACGGGCGAGCAAGGCGATGCCATTCGCAAGGCATATAGCAAGCCTCCGTTTGATGTTCCAGAGCCGATGCCGGATACGGAGCCCTCTACCGATGGGGATGCTTCCCTTGACGGTACTGTTGAAGGGACTGCTGACGGTGAGGGTGGCGGCCGTCGCAAGCGTCGTCGGCGGCGGCGTGGTCGTGGTCGTGGACGAGATCGCGATGGTGAGCGCGATGAGCTCTCTGCTGCCTCTCAGAGCGGAAGTCGCGAAGCGGCTGCGCGCAACGCGGGTGAAGAGTCTGTGAGTGAAGAGTCTGGGAGTGATGACTCTGGCGAGGCTGCCGATGATGAGTCGTATGACGAATCTGAGAACGGCGCAGATGGCGCCCATGATCGAGTCGCTGCAAGCGATCGTGCGTCGTCCTCGGTCGGTGCGTCGGGCGAAATGCAGAGCGAGCAGCGCACCGACGGTGGCGGCGGACGCCGACGGAAGCGTCGCCGTGGCGGTCGCGGACGCAACAAAAACCGAGATCAAAACCGAGATCA
>JASGCF010000139.1:2550-8137 GCA_030054275.1 Limnohabitans sp.
GCGATCAACCACGCGATCAACCACGCGATCAACCGCGCGACAACAACCGTCGCGATTCCCGTGATGGTCGCAGCGGAGGGCAACGATCTCAGAACCCCGCGCCCACTGCACCGACTCCGGCTGCAGCGCCCGCTCGAACTTCTCCGCCAACTCCCCCACCAGCCCCCGCAACACCACCTGCACCGAAGCCGCGCTCGCTGTACGGCGGCCGCGTGCGCAAGTTGTCGCCGGGTGAGCGTGTTGGCGGCTCCGACGAGTAAGCGGTATGTCGACGAACACCATCATTCCACGCCGACTGTTCCTACTTGGCGCAACAGGCTCGATCGGTACGAGCGCGCTCGATGTTGTGCGCGATTTCGTCCGGCGAGGCGAGCGTCGTTTCGAAGTCGCGGGGATTGCGTCGCTCCGCAACGGAACGGCGCTTGCTGCCATCGCGCAAGAGTTCAGAGTGCAGGCAGTCGCCGTTGCGCAGCCCGAAGCGACAGTCGAACTTCCGCAGTCCGTGGCGCTGTATCGCGGGCCGAACGCTGCCTGCGAACTTCTCCAGCGCCACGCGCGACCTGGTGACCTTGTCCTCGCGGCCGTGGTTGGCGCCGCGGGCATTGAGCCCGTACTCACTGCGATTTCGTGCGGCTGTGACATCGCGCTTGCGAACAAAGAGGCGTTGGTCGCAGCTGGGGCGATTGTCATGCCAGCCGCGCGCGCCGCCGGCGTTCGAATGTTGCCCGTCGACAGCGAACACAACGCGCTCTTTCAATGCCTCAAGGCTTCAACTTCTCTGCGTGAGGTACGCAAGGTGGTACTGACCGCGTCCGGTGGCCCCTTTCGCAGCAAGACCCGTGATGAGATGGCTCGTGCGACCGTGGAACATGCCCTCGCCCATCCGACATGGCAGATGGGGCCGAAGGTCACCATCGACAGTGCGTCACTGATGAATAAGGCGCTTGAGTTGATTGAAGCACATTGGTTGTTCGGGCTTGAAAGCGCGCGCCTTGAGGCCATCGTGCATCCGCAGTCGATCGTGCACGGCTTCGTCGAATATCTCGATGGGTCGGTCCTCGCGCAACTCTCGCCGCCAGATATGCGCACCCCGATCCAGCAGGCGCTTTGCGATCCGGAGCGCTTCGACGGGCCGTCGCGAAAGCTCGACTTTCACGCATTGCGCACGCTTGATTTCGCTCCCGTCGACCACGACCGCTTTCCCGCGATCGCCCTTGCACGACGAGTCATCGACGCGGGTGGCACCGCGGGTGCCGTGTTCAATGCCGCAAACGAGATTGCGGTTGAAGCGTTCTTGGAGCGGCGGATTGGGTTTCTCGAGATTGCCGAAGTGGTGCGGGAAACACTCGACGCAGCCACTGTGACACCCGTACAAAGCCTCGCTGATGTGCGCGCTGCAGATCAGAGTGCACGACATTGCGCGCGTGAAATCATCTTGCTGCGCGCGCGTTCGTTCGGCGCATCAGCGTCGGTCTCGGCGTAGGATGCGCCCGTGGGATCACTTTCTGGCTTCATTCTCATTCTTCTTGGTTTCGGCTTCCTGATTTTCGTCCATGAACTGGGGCACTTCTTGGCCGCCAAGTGGGCGAATATTCGTGCCGATGGATTCGCGATTGGCATGGGACCTTGCCTCGTGAGTTACCGCAAAGGCGTGGGCTTCTGCTTCGGTTCGGCGGATGATCGTGTCGTCGCACGATGGAACCGCCGACCAATCGAAATCCCAGACGCTGAGCGCGAAGAACTCGGGCTTGGCGAGACCGAGTATTCCCTGCGTGCCTTACCTATCGGCGGGTATGTCCGCATGCTCGGTCAAGAAGACGGTGCACCGGGTCGATTGAGCGACGACCGTCGCAGTTTTTCGCAAGCCACGATCGGCAGACGCGCCGTTGTGATTCTTGCCGGCATCACCGCGAACTTGCTGCTGGCGATGCTGCTCTTTCTCATTGCGTTCTTGGCTGGCGTTCGCTTCCCTTCACCGCTGATTGGAATGGTGGTGCCAGACAGCCCCGCAGCGAAGGCCGTTGCTGTGGGAAAGGACGCAGACGCTGGCCTCCAACCTGGCGATCGCGTCGTTGGTCTTGACGGCGACGAGGTTCGAACTTTCCTCGATCTGCGCGTCGGAACCGCAATGGCGAAACCCGACACGCCCGTCGAGATTGAGGTCGAGCGTCGCGATGCAGAGGGTGTCAAGCGACTCCGGTTCGTCACGACACCTGTGAAAGACGAGGCGACCGGACTCCTGTCGATCGGCGTCGATCCCGCACGCAGTGCAACGATCACAGCCATTCCCCAAAGCGCCGATTTTGTACGCAGTGCGATCCGCTCGCTTGCCCCAGATCTTGCGGATGCTGGTGTCGGTCCTGGCTCGCGCATCACCGCGGTTGATGGAAAACCGATTGCAACCTACGCAGAATTTGAGCGCGCGTTGATGGCGGCTGGTGGCAATCCTGTTGTTGCAACTTTCACTGGGCTCGCAGGACCAAACGGCACGGAAGAGGCGACCACTCGCGAACTCACTGTTCGTCCAGAGCGCATCATGCCGGTCATGCGCGATGCGGAGAGCGCATCAAATCTGCCGCCCGATGTTGCGTTCTTTGGAATTGCCCCGTTGGCGCGCGTGGCGTCTGTGGTCGAGGAAAGCGCCAATCGCGATGTCCTCCGTGCGGGTGATGTCTTCCTTCGTGTTGGCTCGACTGTCGCCCCGCGGACGAGCGAACTTATGGCGCTCTTTCGCGCGTCACCAAGTGCAACGCTCAAAGCAACGGTGTTGCGCGATGGTGCTGAAACAACGGTCGAGTTGCGCACAGATCGCAACGGTAGAGTTGGCGTGCAACTCGAGCCAGCGCTCGACCTCGCCATGCTTGCGCGACCGATCGAGCAGACCGAAGCGGGTGCGACACCTGCACGCGAGTTAGACATCGTACCGCTCGGCTCGGTGCTTTCCGTCGATGACACTCCGGTTGAGAGCCTTCGCGAATTTTGCAGCGCGCTGCAGTCCATCGCAAGTGGAACTGCGCAGGGCGAATCGCGAGTGCTGCGCATCGGATTGCGCGACCCTTCACCGGAAGCACGGCCGTCGATCGTTTCTATGACCGTCGGCGCAAGTGATCTTGAAGGATTGCGCTCGCTCGGTGTTGCGCCACCGCTTCCTGCTGGAATCTTCGATCCAGAGTTCACCGTGCTCAGTGCGAACGGAAATCCACTCACCGCCATCGCGATGGGCTTCCGGCAAACCTTCATCATGGTCGAGCAGGTGTTCCTGACGATCGACCGCGTCACTCGCGGGTCGGTGGGCGTCGATCAGTTGCAAGGTCCAGTGGGCATTCTGCATACAGGCACACAGGTTGCGAGCGAGGGATTCATGTTCATGCTGTTCTTCCTCGCGATGATCAGCGTGAATCTCGCCGTCGTCAACCTGCTACCGATTCCGATCGCAGATGGCGGACTGTTTGTGTTCTTGATGTACGAGAAATTCCGCGGTCGACCACCGTCGATCGCGTTCCAAAATGCGGCTGCGCTGGCGGGCATTGCCCTTGTCGCAGGACTGTTCCTGCTGACCTTCTACAACGATCTCGCGCGAATCTTTGGCTAACGATCGCCGCGTGACGCATCGGAAATGTCACTCGATGCGAAGGCGTCGCGCTTCCCGCGCGTGGGTTGTTCTGGGCGAGAAATGTTCTGGGCAACTAAGAACCACGCGCATCGTTTTTCAAAGGCACTTTCATGAGCGACTCTGAGAGCCCCGTTCGTCTTGTTTCGATTGTCACCGGCGCAGGAAGCGGCATCGGTGCTGCCTGTGCCCGCATGCTCGCAGATGCCGGGTATGCCGTCGTCTTGGTTGGTCGTCGCTACGACATGCTTGAGTCGGTGCGCGCATCACTCTGCGAACCGTCACGACACCTTTCGATTCCAGCAGATGTCGCAGATAGCGAGCGAGCAGCAGAGGTCATTGATCGCACTGTTGATGCGTTCGGCCGCATTGATGCACTCGTCCTTGCGGCAGGTACAGCCCCGAAAGTTCCAATCGATCAAACGACCGAGGCGGTACTCGAAGAGGCATTCTTTGTGAATGCATTCGGCAAGGCCTTTCCGATTGTGCGCGCATGGCCGATTTTCAAGCGCCAGCGATCGGGGCGTGTGGTTGTTGTTTCAACCATCGGAACGCTTGATCCATTCCCAGGTTTCTTTGCCTACGCAGCGAGCAAAGCGGCTGCGGACAGTTTCGTGCGCTCGATGAAGGTCGAGGGCAAAGCGATCGGCGTGAAAGCATTTGCTGTCAATCCTGGCGCCGTCGAAACCGACATGCTTCGCAAGAACTTCCCAGAAAGCGTTGTCCCTCGGTCGAAAGCGCTACCACCCGAGGCGATTGCATCGATTGTGGTTGCGTGCGCGACCGGCGCGCGGGATGAGGACAACGGCAAGGTGATTCCCGTCCCCTCCTGACATGCCTTCTTGCGCAAGCGTGTGTTACCGACGACGACTCATGGCGCGATCCATGTCGCGTCGATCCTCGCGCTTCGCGATGTCCGCGCGCTTGTCGTGTGCCTTCTTTCCGACGCCGATGCCGACCAACAGTTTCGCGCGTCCCTTCACCCAGTAGATCTTCAGCGGAACGATGGTGGCTCCTCGTGTTTTCGCCTCTGTGGTGAACTTCACCATCTCGCGGGTGTGCGCAAGCAGCCTCCGCGGACGATTCGGAACATGCTGACGATGTACTCCGGCCGGCGGGTACTCCGCAATGGTCACATTCAGCAGCGTCCACTGCGGCGGGTCGCCATCCGCACGCACCCAACCCTCGGACAGACTGGCCTGCCCTTGTCGCAGACTTTTCACCTCTGTACCGACAAGTTGAATGCCGCACTCAAGCGTCTCTGCGATCGCGTAATCGTGACGCGACTTCCGGTTTTCAATGACCGGTTCGCGATCTTGAGTGTCCTTTTTCTTGCCCTTCGCCATCCAAATCCTCGACATCCGCCCGTGAGACGGAACAACACATCAGCCGTGGGGCCGAGAGGGTATCAGCCGCGCCTGCTCATGATGCCGCTCTCGAGGCAGAAGTCGTCCACAACGCGCATTCAACCCCCGACATTGGCGTGCAGGCGTCCGGTACCTCCGAAGCTTGTGTGTCGCATACATCGAAGCCCCACACAGACAGATGTGGATTTTGCCCCCACTTCGACACAGGCGAGCGAACTCCTCCGCCCGATAGCGCGTGTGCGGAACCTTAGAAAGTTCACCTTTTTGCGGATCGATTCGGCCCGCAAGCCGAAAGTGCAGCAAGATAACGAAACCGTGCGCGTTGGCGCATGGTGCCGTCCATCCATCCGCTTGGCGTTCCCGAGGATCTCCCTAAAGAAGGATCTCCCTAAAGAAGGATCTCCCTAAAGAAGGTTCTCCCTAAAGAAGGATCTCCCTAAAGAAGGTTCTCCCCAAAGAAGGTTCCGCCGAAGTCGGCATGGTTGATGGCGTGAGTGAGTCCCCCCCGCTGCAGAGTCCCTGCTGCAGAGTCCCTGCGACACCCCAAGCTACAGATGCTGTAGTCGGTGGGTCATCGACAGTGAGTGCGTTTGCAAATTCAGAGTAGAAG
>JASGCF010000140.1 GCA_030054275.1 Limnohabitans sp.
TGCGGTCGTGCGCGCGGCGCGCGTCGTCGACGGTGCAGAGATCGCGCTCTCGGTGCTGCCTGCTGCTTCCGGCGAACACGATCTTCATGTGTGTCTTCTCGACGATGCCGACGGTCCGGCCCTCGAAGCGATGGGCTTCAAGCGCGACCCCGATGTTCTTGACACATGGTTCTCGTCGGCGCTGTGGCCGCTTTCGACCCTCGGTTGGCCTGACCCGTCGAAATGGCCCGAGATGGCGGGGCTTCTCGATCGCTACAACCCGAGTTCGGTGCTCTGCACAGCGCGCGAAATCATCACGCTCTGGGTTTCGCGCATGGTGATGTTCAATCGCTATTTCCTCGGGCGATTGCCGTTCAAGCATGTGTTCATCCACGCGATGATCCAAGATGGCCACGGCCAGAAGATGTCGAAATCGCTCGGAAATGGCGTCGATCCGCGCGACATCATTCACTCGCACGGCTCCGATGCGATGCGCTTCACGCTCGTGTCGATGGCGACCAACACGCAAGATGTTCGTTTGCCGGTCGACATGGTGTGTCCGCATACCAGTGAGACTTTCACGCCGAAGTGGATCACGACCAGTGCGGGTTACACCGTCGCGGACGCGGTGCAAGTTTCGCCGAAGGATGCCGCGCGAAAGATGGTGTCTGGCTTCGGCGCTGCGACGGGTGTTGCAACGCCAACCGCCGAGATTCCGCTTGCCCGAAACACGAGCGCGCGCTTCGATCTCGGCCGCAACTTCGCGAACAAACTTTGGAACGCGACGCGCTTCGCACTCTCCAATCTTGCGCAGGCTTCGCCGGATTCGAAGCCAGAGCCGCTCACACTGCTTGATCGTTGGATGCTCGCGCGACTCGAGCGCTCGGTGCGCGCATATGACGCGGCGGTTGCTGAGTACGAGTTCCACCGTGTGGCGGAGGTTGTGTACGACCTCGTGTGGCGTGATTTCTGCGACTGGTACCTCGAAGGCGTCAAGCCCACGATTCGTTCGAACGCGACGCAGCAGGCGATCCTCGCAGCGGCGCTTGATGCGATTTTGCGCATGCTGCACCCAATTTGTCCGTTCGTGACCGAGACGCTTTGGCCGAGCGTCCAAGCGCTTGGAAAGGGTGCGGTTGATGGTGTGACGCTACCGCCGAGTGCGCTCTGCGCGACGGCGGCGTGGCCTGTGTTCGATGCTCGACTGCGCGATGAGAAAGCGCTCGCTGAGTTTGCCCGCGTGCAGGCGCTGGTCGACGCGATTCGCAAGGTGCGCGGCGAGCGACAGGTGTCGCCGAAGCGGCGCATCGCGCTGCTTGCATCGGATTCGGTGCGCGCGTTGATCGCGTCATCGGGTGGCGTGGTCGAGACGCTTGCTGGACTTGAGTCTGTCGTGCAAAGCCCAGCAAGTCGGCCAGCCACTGCGGTTGCGATTCCATTCGAGGGCAGCGAGTTGTTACTCGACGGCATGATGGACGCAGTCGATGCCGATGCCGAACGGGGCCGACTTGCCAAACTCATCGCCGATCGCGAGAAGCAGGCTGCGGGGATGCGCGCGAAACTCGGGAACGAGGCATATGTCGCAAAGGCGCCTCCTGCGCTCGTCGAGGAGACGCGCAAAAAGCTTGCAGAGATCGACCTAGACATCGCGACGGCGAAGCAAGCGCTTGGCGCGCTTTCATAAGTTGACCTGCGAGTTGATCTGCGTGCCGTTCTGTGCGCGATTTTCCGAGCGATCCCGTTGTTGAACGCGTTCGCTGTTTGGGTGACAGCATGTGCGAGGTTCGACCCGGCTCTCTCAAGGCGCGGGGCTGCGGCAGTTCTCAGAGTTTCTTCACCATCTTCCGCGCACCACCGCTCCGACGCGCCACCGCACGCCCGTCGCCTTCGGTGAATCTAGGAATTCGTCGCAGCGAACGGCGTGCGCGCGGATAAACTCCGCCCCGTCGCTGTGAGGAAGCCTGTCACCATCCTCTCTGTCGCACTCACCACGCTCGCGGTGTATGGCTGCCGATCTACGGCACCCGAGCCAGACCAAGCGACGGCACCCACATCGACATCTACCGTTGCAGCTCCTGCGGCGGTCAAAGCGCTGGCACGACGCGCCGAACCCGTCATTGAGCCATGGTCCTTCGCTGGGCGAGAGGGCGAGTGCATCGATGTCGGCACGCACCGATTGCACTCCACGATTCGCGATCCTGTGATTCGTGAGCGCATGCAAATCTTTCTGCCGACGGCGCTTGACCACTACCGCGCAGCGCTCGTCCCGCTGCCCGCGCCCGACGCACCGATCGATGTCTTCCTGTTCGGCGGTCGGACGGAGTGGCTTGAGTACACCCGCGAACGCCTCCCGCAAGAGGCGTCGATGTACGAGAAAATCGGGCGTGGTGGTTACACCGTCGAAGGCGACGCGGTGCTGTACGACATCGGTCGTTGGGACACCTTTACCATCGCAGCGCACGAGGGTTGGCACGCGTATACGCAGAGGGTTTTCCGTCATCCGCTGCCCGTATGGCTTGAAGAAGGCATCGCGTGCTACATGGAAGGTGTGCGTGGCGGGGTTGATGGCGGACCGCCGCTCTTCATGCCGTGGAGAAATTTCGAGCGCTACGGTGAGTTGCGCGAAGTGGTGTCGCGTAACCGTTGGATTCCGCTTGCAGACTTGGTGCAAGGTACGCCGCAAGATGCGTTGCGCGACGGACGCAGCAATTTGCTCGGGTATTACGCGCAAGTTTGGGCGCTTGTGCACTTTTTGAATGAGGGTGAAGGCGGGCGTTATCGCAAGGGTCTTGAACGGCTGTTGTCAGACGCGGTCGACGGGAAAATCGCGGGAACTCTGTGGGAGTCGAGTCGGGCCGGCACCCGCAATGAACGCAGAATGGCGATCGGTCGTCAGGTTGGTCCAGCGGTGCTGCGCGAGTACATCTCGGAAGACCTTGCTCGACTTTCGACGGAGTACGAAGCGTTTGTCCGCGCCGTCATCGCGCGCGGAAATGGCGAGAAGATTTGGCGCGGACAGTCGCCGCTGACGACGCAGATCACGCCGACTGACGCGCAGACTCCCGCCATGCCGGGTTCCGTCTCGCCCCGCTGAAGCGTTACACTCGCCGCGTGGTCAAAATCATTTCAGGCGACTTTCGATCTCGCATCCTACTTTCGCCAGAAGGAGAGGATGTCACGCGTCCGATGACGGCGCGCGTGAAAGAGTCGGTCTTCGCGATGCTGCAAGGGTGGTTCAAAGGTGCGCGCGTCCTTGATCTTTTTGCTGGGATCGGCACCGTTGGGCTTGAGTGCGCGAGTCGCGGTGCAGCAGAAGTGGTGATGGTCGAGCGCGATCGCGATGTCTTTCGCTATCTCGAACACAATGTGCAAACGCTGAAGTGCGGCGATCGTGTGACTGCGCTGCAGGCCGATGCGCTTGGTCCGACGGCGCTTGCGCGCAGTCCGAAGCCGGTTGACCTCGTTTTCATGGATCCACCGTACGCGTTGATGGTTGAGCCCGCGACTCGGAAACTTGTGCTCGCGCAAGCCGCGCGTACACGCTCGCTGTTCGCTTCGAAGGGCTTTCTCATCCTACGAACTCCGGTCGATCTCGATCAACCGGAGAAGACACTCCCCGGCTTCCGCGGGCCTGAGGTGCACCAGTATAAGGACGACATGTTCGTCTACCTCTACATGCCCGACGCCGGTGAAGCGGCAGAAACTTCGAGCGCAAGTTCCGAAGCAGGGGCGTCGGATCATGCCTGATGTCTCGGGCGCGCTGCCCGCGAGCGTGCGCGAAAAGTCGCGCGTCGTGGAGTTTGCAGGTGTTCCAGCGTTGGTCGTTCACCCGGCGTTTGCAGCCGACGGCGCGATGCACGGAGGCCCCGCGCCCGTCCTTCTTTGGATGCATGGTCGTACCGCCAACAAAGAACTCGACCCCGGACGCTACCTGCGACTTGTGCGCGCTGGCATCGCGAGCGTGGCACTTGATCTTCCCGGACACGGCGCGCGTTTCGACGAGGCGCTGCAGCAGCCGGAGCGCACGCTCGAGTTCGTCGGGCAGATGGCGGGGGAGATCGACGGTGTCGTATCTGCCATGGCAGTGACGGGTTGGTTCGCGATGGATCGCGTCGCGATCGGCGGCATGAGTGCGGGCGGCATGGCGACATTCATTCGGCTGTGCGCGCCGCACGCCTTTCGCGCGGCGTGCGTCGAGTGCACCACAGGTTCGTTCGCGTGGCAGCGGCACCGAGCGATGTTTGAACCGCAGCGTGCAGCGCGGCTCGACCCGATCCAGCATCTTGAGTCGTGGCGGGCGATCCCGCTTCTCATCCTGCACAACACGCTCGACGCGTGGGTTGCGGTCGAAGGGCAGCGCGAGTTTGTCGAGGCGCTTACGGCCCGCGGTCTGGCGCAGGACGTCTCGTTGCACGAGTACGGGGAGACGGGCGCGCCTCACGAACACTCCGGCTTTGGGCGATTCTCAAGCGATGCGAAGGATCGGCAGACGAACTTCCTCGTCAAGCACCTGCGCGACGCGTGAGTTCATTTCTTCCGTGGATTGGTTGGGCTGGTTCTGCTTGCGAGTGCCGCTCGGTACATTTCCTGCATGCTGACCGCCGCTTTCCTCGCAATGCTGCTTCTCTCTGCGCCGCCAGTCGAGGTCGCCGCGTCACCGAAGTCGGCGCTTCCGACCGACGCGGAGGCGATCTCAACGGGCGTCGCCAAGATCGTCGCCATGCAGGAGAAGGGCCCGGGCGCGGATGTCGCCGCCGAGTGGCCCTACGAGGGCGTCTACCGCGTCGGTGGCAAGATTCCGTACGGCTATCGCGTGGGCGGCACGTCGATCGCGTCGCTCGCGCTTCTCGCGGCGCCGGGTTTTGCTGAGGACGCCTCGCGCAAGGACGCCGTCTCGCGCGCGATCGACTTTGTGGCCAAGAGCAAGGATGAGCCGCTGCTCTCGCCAAATTACGCAGGGAACTACGATGTGCGCGGCTGGGCGCATTGCTACGGTCTGCGCTTCCTCGTCGCGGCGAAGAAGGCGAATGCCGTGCGCGACGCCCAGAAGCCCGCAGTCGACGCTGCGATTGCGTTCTACCTCGACGCCCTCAAGAAGACCGAGATCCCGCAGGTGGGCGGATGGCAGTACGCGCGTGGGCCGGGCATCGACAAGCCCTGCGCAACGTCGCCCTTCATGACCGCGCCGTGCCTGATGGCGCTCGTTGAGGCGAAGGCCGCGGGCCTCGATGTGTCCGATGAACTCCTCGCGCGCACGGTGAAAGCGCTTGAAATCACGCGTGGTGAGTCGGGGTATGTCGCCTACAACGCGGCGCGCCAGACGCGCGACGACGCTGGGCAGATTCCAGGCGCGATCGGCCGCATGTGTGCTGTCGAGACGGCACTTGCGCGAGCGGGCAAAGGCGATGAGAAGCGCATCCGTTTCGCTGTCGAGAAGTTCTTCGAATTCTGGCCCGAACTCGAGAAGCGCCGCAAGAAGACAGGCACGCATGTGGCGCCGTACGGCGTCGCTCCGTACTACTTTTTCTATGCGTTTACGCATGCGGCAGCAGCAATCGAACTGCTTCCTGAGGCAGAGCGCGCAGCCAACCGCGCCAAGTTTCGCGAGCTTCTGTTCAAGGTGCGTGATGCAGACGGTACATGGAACGATCGCGTGTTCCCACGCAGCGCGAGCTTTGGTACTGCGATGAGTGTGTTGGCACTTGTAGAGGCGAGCGGCGCTGGGGCTCTAAAGCCCACGCCCTAAAGCCCACGCCCTAAAGCCGACGCCTTAAAGCAGCTTTCGCAACCACCGATCAAGCCGCATCGCGCGTCATTCGCTTCACGGTCCACATCCGCGCAGTGCCGATGCCTGTCGCGCATCGGTGCATTTTGACGCAAGGCTTTCACTTCCGGTAGGCATCAACCCCGCTTTCGAGGCTTCGCGCGCACTCGACCGAAGTTGCGCGTGCGCCTCGCCGATCGGCGTGTGTCCCAACAAGGATGCGCACCACGCAGGAATGTCCCTGCGTGCAGCGCCGGAGGCCCGTCAGCACCCATGGACGCACAGCAGATCACCTCGTTCGTCGCGAGCACACATCAAGTCTTCACCACGATGCTCTCGCTTTCCGTCACCGCGAGTAAACCGTACACCTGCTGTGCGGTCCCGAGGTTTGAGAACGAAGTCAGCGGCATCATCGGCATGTCTGGTGATGTGCAAGGCATGGTTGTTCTTTCGTTTCCAACGACAACAGCATGCAATGTCATTCGCTCATTCACGGGTATGGACATGGACCCTACATCGCCGGACTTCGCAGATGCCGTTGGCGAATTGGTCAACATGATTTCGGGTGCAGCGAAGGCGAAGTTCGAAGGCAAGAATGTTTCGATTTCTTGTCCATCGGTCGTGATCGGTAAGGGTCACAAGGTGCAACAACCAAGCGATGCAACCTGCATCACCATTCCCTTCGAGTGTCCGGCCGGCGCATTCTCGCTTGAAGTTGCCATCAAGAACGCAAAAGTCGCGGCGAAGGCCGCGTGAACCACGCAGGAGGAATGTCATGAAAGTCATGCTTGTCGACGATTCAAAGACGATGCGCACCATCCAGCGCAACATCCTTTTGCAACTTGGTTACAAAGAGATCGAAGAGGCTTGCGACGGCCAAGACGCGCTCTCGAAAGTCAGCGCCTTCGCGCCGGAACTTCTCCTTGTTGACTGGAACATGCCCAACATGGATGGCATCACCTTTGTGCGCACCTATCGTGCACAAGGTGGGCGAGCTCCAATTGTGATGGTCACAACCGAAGCCGAGAAGACTCGCGTGGTTGAAGCCATCAAAGCTGGTGTGAACAACTATGTCGTGAAGCCATTTACGCCAGACTCGTTGTCGCAACGCATCGGTGAGACGCTTTCGCGACTGAAGGCTGCCTAACGCGGGGGTTTGATGTCGACCGCGATCACAGAACATCTTCCTGTGGTGCGCCTTCCAGAGGGCGCAGCGGTTGCGGTGCTTGATATTCCGCCCGACGCTGCGGACGAAATCACCACCCGTGAAGCGTTAACTTCATTGGTTCGTGAGCGGGGAGTTTTGCTCGACCATGCGGTTGAAGCAGCGATTCACGCACTTGCCGAACAGCATATGGCGCGAAAGAACCAAGAAGAGCACGCGTCGGAGGCGACCAGTGGTGTCATCGCTCGCGCACAGCCAGCGATCGACGGTCGCGCTGCGTTTATCGCGTGGGAGGCCACATTCGCCCCCGACAGTGGATCTGCAAACGATTCGCAATCCGAGTCGCCTGCAGCGAACGCGAATTCGGTCGATCACTACAACTGCGTTCGAAGACACAAAGTTGCCGCAGGTCAAGTGCTCGGCGTATTACACGCGCCGCAAGATGGTGTTGACGGCCGCGATGTCTGTGGTCGAACGATCGCGGCGCGTCGTGGTCGTAAACTTGCGCTGCAGATTGATGAGAGCGTGCAAGTTGAGGCCGATGGCACGATTCGTGCGCTCAAAGAGGGAGTTCTATCGCTGGCGCGTTTGCGTGTGGCGGTGGTGGACAAACTTGAGGTTGATGGAGCTGTCGACTTCTCGACTGGCAACATCGACTTCGTTGGCAGCGTGCGCGTTCAGGATGGAGTTCGAGACAACTTCACGCTTCGCGCGACTGGTGATGTCGAAGTGCAAGGCATGGTTGAAGCAGCCGATGTCATTGTGGGCGGCGACTTTCAGTGCATTCGCGGTGTAGCCGCGCGTTCAAGTGGGCACCTCCTCGTCGATGGGTCGGTTGAAAGCGCGTACCTCAATGGGGTGCGCGGTCGCGTCCGTGGATCGATCGAAGTTGATCGAGAGATTGTCGGCTGCGATTTGGTCATCGGCGGCGATCTCACGGTCGCGCGCGGTGCATTGGTGGGTGGGCTGACGATCGTCGGTGGCGCTGTGTATGCAGCAGCCCTTGGTACCGAAGGTGGCGCAAAGACCACGCTGCGCATCGGTGGACTTCCGTTTGAACTCGCGCGTGCATCGCGTATCGCAGGAATTGTCAAAGAACTCGCAAAGCAAGTCGCACCGCTTGAAGAGCGTCAATTCGAAATCTCAACCGCGAGTTATGTGAGGCTTTCCTTTTCCGCAGCGGTGGCTTTCGCACCAC
>JASGCF010000141.1 GCA_030054275.1 Limnohabitans sp.
CGTTCGAGCAGAGATGCTGCCCGTGATCTCGGACCGTACGCAAAGAATGCGATTCGGCACTGTTCGGTGAGATTTCAAGCGCGTGACCGTCGCCGCGATTCTTCTCGCGACTCTTCTCGCAACGCTTCTCGCACCTCCGCAAGCGTCGCTTCCATCCGCGCAAGCCGTTCGACGAGCAGCGTCACATGCGCTGCTTCCGCGCCCGGCGCATGCAAACTTGGCAGTGGTGATGCAGGCGTCGCGAAGGGTGCGGTTTCGCCGTCGCGTACTTTCGAAAGCGCAGTTTCGCCGTTGGGCATCTCACTCATGCTGTTCACGATCACGCCGACGAGCAAGTTCAAGAAGATCATCGTGCCCGACAGAATGAAACTCACGAAGAAAATCGGCGCGGCGACGGGCGAAGTCTCCATCGACGCACTGCCATCCGAGCGTGGCAAACCAACCATTTGATCGTGCATGATGTCGAACCAGCCTTCGAGTGTGAGCACGCTGAACATCGTCAGCATGCTCGACCAGAGCGATCCAAACCGCTCCGGATCATTCTCGCCGAAGAGGAAAACGCCCATCACGCTGTACGCATAGAGCAGTGTGAACAACAACAGTGTGATCCAGCCGAAACTCGGCAAACTGCGCAAGAGCGCACCCACGATCAACTGCAGTCGCGGCAGTGCGGTGACCAAACGCAGACTTCGCCCCACACGCCCAAGCCGCAGTACCTGAGCGAACTGCGCGTCAAGCGGCAACAGGCAAACCACAGTCACGGTGAAATCAAACACATTCCACGGATCTGCGAAATAGCGCCACGGACGACGACCTTCGGCCGCGATTTTGAGAATCACTTCCAGCACAAATATCGCGAGGACGAACCGATCGATCGCGACAAGTACACCACCGATCGACTCGCGCGCAGCGGGCACAGTCTCAAGCCCAACGATGATCGCGCCGGCCAAAATCGCACCCAGCACAACACTCTTGAACATCCCGCTGTGCACAAGACGCGCTGCCGTATTCGAAGGTGCGCCGCCCTGCGCCAGTGCGCGCTTTGCTTCTGATTGTTTCATAAGGAACCTCAAGCCGTTTACAGTACCTTTTCGAAGAGATGTCGGGTGAATTCCAACTCCGCGCGCCTGTCAGCCGATACTGCCCCCATGACCGTCCCTCCTGCGTCGGCGAAATCCGAAGCCATCCTCACGGCTGATCCGAGCCCGTACTCGTTCGGCGAGAAAGTGCGGCGAATGTTGTGGGCTGTGGTGCAGGCGACGATCTTCCGGTACTCGTTCCGTACTTGGGATCGGTGGCGTTGCATGCTGCTGCGTTCGTTTGGTGCGAAGGTGCATGTGACCTGCCACATCCGCCGCACGGCGGTGTTCGAGTGTCCGTGGAATTTGACGATGGAAGAGCATGCGTCTGCGGGCGATCATGCGAATCTCTATTGCTTAGGTCCGGTTCGCATCGGTGCGCGCACCACCGTGTCGCAGGGCGCACATATCTGTGCTGGATCACACGATTACACAAGTCGCCGCATGGTGTTACTGCGTCCTGCGATTCGCATTGGTAGTGACTGCTGGATTGCCGCAGAAGCGTTCGTTGGACCCGCAGTGACGATCGGAGACGGGGCGATCCTCGGCGCGCGCGGCGTCACATTCAGCGACCTTGAGCCATGGACGATTTATGTGGGAAATCCAGCGAAGCCCATTCGCAAGCGTCCGCCGCTCGACGATTGAATCCGCCACATTTGTGGTTGCCCCGCTTGCGCAAACCTAGGCGCATGCTGTCTCATTCACGCATGCTCTCGCGCTTCTCGGCAATCGCCGTCGCTTCTCCTGCCGTACTTTCGGCGCTTCTTTTGGCGCACTCACCCATGCACGCATATTCGTCCACGCCGCACGCGTCGCAAGATGCATCGTCTGTTGCACCGCCAGCGCCTATTGGCCCGCTTCCAAGCGCGCGCCAACTCGCGTGGAAAGACTTGGAATACACGGGTTTTATCCACTTCGGCCCCAACACCTTCACCGACAAAGAGTGGGGGCACGGTGATGAACCCGCGGACCTTTTCAATCCATCTGCACTCGACTGTCGGCAGTGGGTGAAGACGATGAAAGACGCAGGAATGAAGGGCGTCGTCATCACAGCGAAGCATCACGATGGATTCTGTAATTGGCCAACCAAACTTTCAGCGCACTCTGTTGCGTCGAGTCCTTGGAAGCGGGGCAAGGGCGATGTGTTGCGCGAACTCTCCGAAGCGTGTCGCGAGGCTGGGCTGAAGTTTGGCGTGTACCTCTCACCGTGGGATCGCAACAACCCGAAGTACGGCACGGGCGAGGAATACAACGAGTATTTCCGCCAACAACTGCGCGAGGTGCTCACGCAGTACGGGCCTGTTTTTGAAGTGTGGTTTGATGGCGCGTGTGGCGAAGGTCCGAACGGCAAGACGCAGGTCTACGACTTCCCGAGTTTTCGCGCCGTGGTGCGCGAACTTCAGCCGGATGCTGTGATGTTCAGTGATGTCGGCCCAGATATTCGTTGGGTTGGCAATGAACAAGGCTGGGCAGGAGACACCTGTTGGTCGATGCTCAAAGCAGAGGGGCATGGCATCGGGAACGACAATCCGCCGTCGACCAAGTCGCTCAACGAAGGTGATCTTGATGGCGAGTCATGGATTCCAGCAGAGTGCGATGTATCGATTCGTCCCGGTTGGTTCTATCACGCGCATGAAGATGACAAGGTGAAGACGCCAGCGAAGCTCTTTGATCTGTGGGAGCGAAGCGTTGGACACAATGCGAATTTCCACCTGAATTTCCCAGTCGATCGGCGTGGGCGTATTCATGAAAATGATGTTGAGGCGGTGCTTGGCTTGCGCGCGATTGTGGATGCGACCTACGGCGAGGGCACGGATCTTGCGCGCAGTCGATCGACGGCGTCTGACAACATGCGAGGCTTCGTTCCGCGTGGCGCGCATGAAGAACTGCAACCCGAACCATTCGGTTGTGACAAGGCGGTCGACGGCGATCCGACAACCTATTGGGCGACGAATGACGGTACGGTTGCCGCGTCGATTGAAATTGAACTTGACCCAACCAAGCCGTTTGATCGCATCGTGCTCGCAGAGCCCACATGGCTTGGGCAACGCGTGAAGAAGTTCCGCGTGTCGATTCCAGCAAATCCGAGCAACAACCACCGCGATTGGATCACGCTTGCAGAAGGCACGACGGTTGGCCACAAGCGCATCGTGCGTGTTCCGGAAACGAAGGCGAAGTATGTGCGCGTCGAGATCCTCGACAGTCGTGCGTGTCCCGCGCTCACGCATATCGGCGTTCATAAGACGCATGTGCCGCAGCCGACCATGCCTCGGATGACGCCGTGACAACGCGCGATGCAACGGTCGCAGCGCTTGTGAGAACTTCGCGACGGCTGTCGCGATCTGTTGCAGCGTTGCGTTTTGGCGGCGTCGTCGCAGCGGTCTACAACCCACTCGACTACGCACGCACGCCGCATGAGATGTATCTCGCCATGGCGCGTCCGCGTCCGCGTGCGCTGTTTTTAGGCATGAATCCTGGCCCTTATGGGATGGCGCAAACGGGTGTTCCGTTTGGTGAAGTCGCTGCGGTGCGCGAGTTTCTTGGCATTGACGCGTCTGTGAAGCGCCCGCGTCAGGAGCACGCGAAGCGACCCATTGAGGGGTTCGCATGTTCGCGAAGTGAAGTGAGTGGGCGGCGATTTTGGGGGCTCATGGCTGCTGAGTTTGCAACGCGCAGCGCGTTCTTCGCGCGAGCGTTTGTGTGGAACTGGTGTCCCCTTGCATTCATGACCGAGTCTGGCGCGAATCTCACCCCGGACAAGTTGCCGCGCGCAGAGCAAGACGCTGTCGGCGAAGCGTGTGACGAAGCACTTCGCGCTGTGGTTTCTGCGCTCAACCCCACGATGATCATCGGTGTGGGGGCCTTCGCGTCGGATCGCGCGAGGGAAGCGCTTCGTGTTTCCGTTCCCGCGATCGATCTTCCGATCGCAACCGTTCTGCATCCATCGCCAGCAAGTCCAGCTGCAAATCGTGGTTGGGATGCAGCAGCGCGCAAGCAATTGGTCGCGTGCGGGTTTCTGCGAGATGCGTGATGAGAAGCCTGTGACCTTGTTCGCGATGTGAAACATGCGAGTCCACCGCGAGCGCGAAGAAACGGGTTGAAGCGACGAGTTGAGGAATTCCTTTGTGAACTCCGCGGCTCTGTGAGAGCATCGGGCCCGCCCCTTAAACGCTGCAATTTCGCCAAGAAGAAACCGCCGCGCGACTCTCGATCGAGCATCGCGCGGCGGTTTGAAGCGGACAGGGGGAGATTCGAACTCCCGATACAGGGGATACCCGTATACAGCATTTCCAATGCTGCTCCTTCAACCGCTCGGACACCTGTCCTGAAGGGAGGCGGAGTGTAGCGAAGATCGCGCATGCTGCGAAGGTGCTCTGGTGTCGAGCCATGGCACCAAACGCTTTCTCGAAAGGCGTACGAAAGCAGGAAGGGCCGGAAAGTACGATGTCCGAGATGTCACAGACGCCTCGCAGCACATCGGCGCCACAAGCAACAGTTTCAGAGGAAGCGCCGAGTCGCGCCGATCGGTCACTCGATCCACCACTTGAGCGGCCACTTGATCAACCACTGGATCGGCGCGTCTTGCTCGCGGTCGCTGTCGCCGCGTTGGGCTACTTCGTTGATCTCTTCGATCTGGTGCTCTTCACCATTCTTCGTGTGCCGAGTTTGAAAGCAATCGGTATCACAGATCCTGATGAACTCACGCGAATTGGGAAGCGGCTTCTTGATGTGCAACTCATTGGCATGCTGCTCGGCGGTCTCGCCTTTGGCATGCTCGGTGATCGATTCGGTCGATTGAAAACGCTCTTCGGTTCGATCCTGCTGTATTCCGTCGCGAACATCCTCAACGCCTTCGTGACAGATGTCTGGCAATACGAAGTCTTGCGATTCATCGCAGGTTTTGGTCTCGCCGGTGAACTTGGCGCCGGCATCACTTTGGTCGCGGAGATTTTGCCCACAGCAAAGCGCGGACTTGGCACAGCATTCGTGGCGGTGGTTGGTTTATGCGGCGCTGTTGCAGCAGCAGTCGCGGGCAAGTTTCTCGCGTGGAACCACTGCTATCTCCTTGGTGGATCGCTTGGACTTGCGTTGCTTGCATTGCGCATTGGTGTTGCGGAGAGCGGGCTCTTCGAAGAAACGCGCGCGCACGCGCATCGCATTCGTCGCGGGAATCCGCTGCAACTCGTCTGGCCACCGCGACGCGCTGCGCGGTTTGCGCTTGTCATCTTGAGTGGTATGCCGATTTGGTTTGTGGGTGGCGTGATGTTTGTCTTCGCGCCCGAACTTGGGCGCGCGATGAAAATCGAGCAAGCGATTGAGCCACCGCGCGTTATTTTCTGGGCGTATCTCGGGGTTGTTGTCGGTGATGTTGTGAGTGGACTGCTCTCGCAATGGATTCAAAGTCGACGCCGCACGATGCTCGGATTTCTCGTGGCGTTAGCAGCCTCGATCGTCGGGTTCTTTCTCATCGCGCCCAAGGGCCCGTGGCATTTCTATCTCATGATGTCTGCGGTGGGCGCCGCCACCGGATATTGGGCCATCTTCGTCACGACAGCGAGTGAGCAGTTCGGCACCAATCTTCGCGCAACAGCCGCAACAAGCGCACCGAACTTCGTGCGCGCCATGGCCGTCCCGATCACTTCCATCTGGTTGTATTTGAAGGGAACTGCTGCCTCTCAGGCTGCGGCATCCGGAACTGCAACGATCGAAGCGACGCTGTGGTTGGGTCTCACTTGCGTGGCCATTGGTTTCGTGGCCACACTTCTGCTTGAAGAAACCTTCCATCGCGACCTTGATTACTACGAACACTAGTTTTTGCACGCCCTGCAATTTGCCGGAGTTGTTCCACCATGATGCATGCTGTTTTCGCCACGCTGTGTTTTGCAACTCCGCCGAGTGCGACCGAAGTTTCGCGGCTTCCGGATCCGAAGCAACTTGCATCGCTCCACGCACTGCTTGCGAGTGAGCCTCATGTGGCGGGCACACCGGGTGATGCACGAACGATCGAACGCTTGTCGGATGCGATGCGGTCGTTTGGCATCGATGCAGACGGAAAGCCGATGGATGGCTTCAGCGTGGCCGTCGAACAATTTTTTCCGCTGCTTTCGCGCCCCGTCAAAGCGAAACTGGAAATCGTTGCTCCTGCAGAATTGTTGCCGCAAGGAGCGGCAACGAACGGTGCGCGGCGGGGGGTTCTGGCGCTCGGCGTCACAGAACCAAACCTCGCGATCGATCCAGCGACCGCGCATCCTGATCTTGATATCGCGTGGAATGCATGGAGCGGTTCGGGTGTGGCAGAAGCGGGCGTCGTGTATGTGAACTATGGTCGGCGCGAGGACTTTCTTGAACTTGCGAAACTTGGCATCGACCCGCGAGGCAAAATCGCGCTTGCGCGATATGGCGGAAATTTCCGAGGCTACAAGGCAAAGTTTGCAGAAGAGGCAGGTTGCGTTGGCCTTGTGATTTTCACAGATCCCGCAGACAGCGGTTTTGCGCGCGGAAAAACTTGGCCCGATGGTGGTGGGTGGGCGAATGCGGAGTGCATCCAACGCGGATCACTTGGCACGCTTCCCTACGCGGGTGATCCACTCACGCCCGGTGTGTATGCCTCCGAGCACGCCACGCGACTGACGATCGATGAGGTCAAACTTCCGAAGATTCCTGTGCAACCCATCGGGTACGGCGCTGCGCAACAGATTTTGGTGCGCATGAAAGGGATCGATGCGCCGAAAGAGTGGTGCGGTGCGTTGCCGTGTCCCTATCGACTGTCCGACGATGCGTTGAAACTGCGCATAGAAGTTGAGCAAGTTCGCGCGATCACTCCGACTGCCAATGTCGTCGCACGGCTTGTCGGTGCGAAGTATCCGAATGAAGAAGTCATCATCGGCGCGCATCATGATGCGTGGTGTTTCGGCGCAGCAGACCCGCTTGCTGGCACGATCTGCATGCTCGAATGCGCGCGAAATTTCTGCGAATTGGCGAAGCGCGGCGTACGGCCCGATCGCACGCTTGTCTTCTGCGCGTGGGGCGCTGAGGAATACGGAATCTACGGTTCGTCAGAGTTTGTCGAGCGTGACCGCGAGCGACTGTCTGCGAATGCTGTCGCATATATCAATCTGGATATGTCTGCGATGGGTCTCAAGCCTGGAGCGTCGGTCTCGCCCACACTGCGCGCATCGGTGGCGAAAGCACTCGCGCAGGCTCCTGCCGTTGGCGGCGAGGGTGTTGCGCTGTCCATCTGGCCGAAGAACCCAGACGATGCACCAAGTTTTGGTGACCTCGGTGGCGGCAGCGATCATGTTGGATTCTGGTGTCACGCTGGTGTGCCTTCAGTTTCGCTGTCAACCGGAGGAAGCGAAGGCACGAGTTACCACTCGAACTACGACACGGTCGCGTGGTATCGCGCAACGGTCGGAGAGGATTACAACGCAGCGCGCTTGGTGACAGCCATCACGAATGCCATGGTGGCTGAGTTTGCAGACGCGCGTGAAACCGATGTTTCGCTTGCCGAACTTGCGCGTGATGCTGTGCGACAGGCAAGTGCGCTGGTCGAACTTGCCAAGTCTCGCAATCTCCCACTGGGCGCGATCGAAGCGGTGCGCGATGCGTTCGCTCAGTGC
Organism: Limnohabitans sp.; assembly: GCA_030054275.1. Lineage (GTDB taxonomy): Bacteria > Planctomycetota > Phycisphaerae > Phycisphaerales > SM1A02 > QWPT01. The sequence continues at coordinate 7,700 of JASGCF010000141.1, forward strand.
ACTGCGCTCGCTGAGGAAGCGGACGAGCGCATCGAGAAACTCCCTCGTGATGGTGATCGCGACGCGCTCCGTCGATGCACTCGCATGTGGATGCGGGATGAGGGCATTCCGGGTCGTCCGTGGTTTCGCAATCTCTACGCCGCCACGCATCGGCATTCTGGTTATGCGACCGCGTCGTGGCCGATGCTCCGTGAGGCGATCGAAGACGCAGATACAGCAGATCCACGCACGGCCGCGAAACTCGCGGAAGCCGCTCTGCCATACCTTGCAATCGCGCAAGAATTCCGTGCTCTGAGCGGCGTTCTCGCGGTCCGGTAGCACGCAATCCCGTGCGTTTCGGGACCAACGGCGTGTTTTCCGCTGTCGGCTGTCGGCGCGGAGGTGTGCGAGCGCTTCGAG
>JASGCF010000142.1 GCA_030054275.1 Limnohabitans sp.
GGCCCCGCATCAGACACACCGCGCATTCGCAGCCGAGGTTGCAGGGGCACACGCGGACGCGGGGGCGATTTTCGGCGTATTGGTCGAGTCGTACTACCGTGTCCGATACGGCGGGGGGATTGTCGATCGTGATGAGGCCAATTCCCACCTTTCTCGCGTGTCCGACTTGAAGCGGGTATTGCGACAAAAGCGCGAGGAACAACGAGCCGATTGAAAGGGTGCTTGGCGGAGCGTCGTTTTCCGCTGTACGCGGCGTCTGCCGCAAAATCGGAGCACCATCATGCCAGCATCAAGATCAAGAACCACCGAATGGCGTCGCTCGCTTGAGCAACTTCGTGACCGCGATGGCGCGATTGAAATCGCAGTCGCACGCGAGGGCTTTTCTACAGAGAGCAGCTCTGCGGAAGCCATGTTGGCATCTGCTGACTTGGTTTGGCGCGTGCGCGTTCTTGATGTGAGTGCGTCAGAAATCTGCGTTGATCTGCCGTTTGCGCTTGGTCGCGCTGTGGAGTTGCCGGCCGGCACACAACTCATCGGCGCGATCGCGATTGGGCAGAATCGCTGGATGTTTCGCACAACCGTTCTTGGAGCATGGTCGCCGACGGGGCGCTTTGCTCGCACCCATCGAGCGATCCGACTGCAACTTCCGGACCATGTCGAGCGCTGCTTCCGTCGTGCAACGCGCGTCGATGTAGCTTCACTGACGCTTCCGAAGGTCGAGATGTGGCCGTTGCTTGAGCCGCGTTCTGTGTTGCCTGCGCAGAAAGCAAGCGAACTAGCGTTTCGCGCGGCTCTTGCGGGCGAGACGCCGACGGCTCCGAGTGACGACATGATGCCCACAGTTGGTCCTGGTTTCAGCGCGACGCTCGTCAATCTTGGTGGTGGCGGCCTCGGTGTGCTGGTGGAGCCATCCGACGCTGCAGCGCTCGCGCGGCATCGCCTCTTTTGGATTCGTTTCACGCTGGGTGATATCACGCCGGTTGCGATTGCGTCGGCTGCGCGCGTCGTGCACACCCATGTCGATAGTGCGCACCGCACCTACGCTGGTGTTTCGTTTGACTTTGATTTCAACCCTGCGCATCAACGCGTGGTAGCCGAGCAGATCGTGCACGCGATTGAGCAGTTGACGCGCGCGCAGCGAAAAGCTGCGTAAGCGAGCACGGCGCGCATCACACATCTCAACGACGAAATACAACGCGCCGCCCTTTCGGGTGGCGCGTTGTGTTGTGCATTGGTCAACGGGGTTTCGTCTTCGCTCAGTTCACTGGGCACGCGCCCCACGCAGCAAGAAGCGCGGAAAGATCTGACGCGCCAACCGAGCCATCGCCGTCGATGTCGATGTTCGGATCCGCACCGCCCCATCCAGCGAGCAGTGTGGAGAGGTCCGACGCACCCGTGACGGCGTCGCCATCGAGGTCCGTCGGGCACGCGTCAAAGGCCGACTCGCACGAGTCGATGATGCCGTTCCCGTTGGTGTCGGCCACGGTACCGGCCGCGATCTGGCAACTGTCGAGTTCTCCGTTGAGGTCGCAGTCGGCGCTCGTCGCGGCAAGGTACGAAACCGAAATCGCGATCCAAGTTCCGGTTGGGCAGAGTGAGGCGCTCACAGCGCTCGAAGGCACAATGTCGAGCCGCCACTTGCCGTCGGCGCCGATTCCATCGTTGAACTGCTCCGCACTCATGGTGAGCGTGATTGGTCCGACATATGTGCAGTCGCTTGTTCCGCCGAGGACGTTGCGCTCAAAGAGCGTGCCGCAGGAGAGCGTCACATACTCAAGGTCGCCGCTGAAGTCGCCTGTCGCGGTGATTTCAAGTTGCACATTGCTGACGGCAGGTGCTGCGCTCGAAATCGCATAGGTCTTTGGTGAGGTGAATCCGATCGGCGACAGCGCGCCACTGCCGGTGGCGACCTGCAGTTGCTTCTCGCACTCGTCGGCAAGTCCGTTCGAGTTGCAGTCTTCTGCGAAGCCCGACGCGAAGTCCCAGCAGTCTGGTCGACTGTTGCCATTGCAATCGGTTGCCCACAGTTCCTGTCCGTCGAAGATGCCGTTCGAGTTGCAGTCGCCGCGCGAGATGGCAAATGAACTGGAGTTGCCCGCTGCGATGGCCGCGTATGGACCAGCGGCTGCGGGGATGATCAGTTGTCCCGAACTGGCGTTTCCCCAGCCGACCACGCTCCCATCCGACTTCAGCGCCAACATGTGCCTACTGCCCGCTGCGATCGCGGTGACGCCCGTCAGTGTGGGAGGCACATTGCACTGTCCGTTCGCGTTCGCGCCCCAACAGACGACGGTGCCATCTGTGCGGAGCGCAGCGGCAAAGTTGCCACCGGCTGCAACCTTGAGCGCCCCGGTCACTGGGGACGCGGGCGGCGTTGGCGCGGTACCCCACGAAGCGATTTGCCCGTCGGAGCGCACCGCGAGCGAGTAGGACTCGCTTGCATCGATATCGACGCACGCGGGGAGACCAGCGGGCACCGTGCATTGACCAACGAGATTTTCGCCCCAGCAGACAACCGTGCCGGAACTCTGCAACGCGACACTGTGATACGCCCCGGCCCCGATGTCGGTCACATTGGCGAGCCCCGCAGGTGGCATGTAGGCCGTTGTGGTCGTGCCCCAATAGGCAACAGTCCCGGTTGCGCGCAGTGCGATGCTGAACTCGCGCGCGGCCGCGACCTTCGTGGCATCCACGAGGGTTGCGGGGGTGTTGCACTGTCCATAGTTGTTGCTGCCCCAGCAGTACACAGTCCCGTTCGTGCGGATCGCGATGCCGTGGAATGCCGCCGCCTCAGTCTCGATCGCCTTGATGTAGCCAAGCGAAGGCTGCGGGTTTGTCACGCCGTAGAGGTTGTACCCCGTCGAGTAGTGCGAACCGATGCCGTCAGCCGCGCGGAATCCCAGTTGGAACTGCACGAGCCCCGTGGAGCCCGCGTAGCCGCCGACGCGGATGTAGACCAAACCAGCAGCGACCGGAAGATCCGTGATGGCAGATTGGTAGTTCGTGGCCGTTGGGCAGTGATCGTCGTCGCACCCAATGCGAGTGAGCGCGCCGCAGGTGCCTTGGTAGATCACGACCGATGTGTCGAAGTTGGATCCGCAGAACGACAGCGACAACGCGCCCGCCGTCGGAGCCTCGTAGGCGTACCACACATCCTTTGAGTTGTTCCACGCGAGGTAGGTGCAGTCGAGATCCGCGGGTGGGTTGGCCGACGGCGTCATCGTCGCGGTGTCGGTGGAGCCGTTCAAGCCCACGACCGCGGCGAACGGACTTGTGCACTCGTCGCCCGTCGCGCGGGCGTGGCAGATCGGGGCGATCAGGCCCACAAGAGCCATTGCAAGGAGTCTCCGACACGAGTTGCTGTTGAGAGGACGGGCGTGTTCCATAGGGCGATCGCTTCGTGGCAAAGGGGTGTCTGAGTCATGGCGCACGGTTGTTGCCGCATCTGGTGTTGCGCGGCGTGCCGTACAGAACTAGAAACGGGATGTCGGTACCCGACACTCAATAGTGGGAAGAAGAATCCAAAAAACACGCAGGACGCCATTCCGCTGGCGCCCTGCGTGCAAACGTGGAAATCGTGATTTGAGCGCTCGCGACTAGCGGGCTGCTGAAGCTTCGCTTCAGGTGCCCGCTCTCGCTCGCTTTCGTCGGCCTCACCGCGAGTGAATCGCGGTGGGCCGAGATGAGCGTTTTGAGCGCTCGCGACTAGCGGGCTGCTGAAGCTTCGCTTCAGTACAGCCCGCGGCGATTCACTCGCCGCGAGGCGTGCCAAAGCGAGCGAAAGCGAAGCGAGTCGCGAGCGCTCAGATGTCGCCTCAGCGGCGACGGCGACCGGCCAATCCAGCGAGGCCGAGCAGCGCGATCGCGCCCGGAGCCGGAACGCCCGACACTTGGTACTCGAGGAACGCGCCCGAGGTCGATGGGCTGCCCCAGCCAGAGGTGGCGAGGGTCTGACGCGAGAGGTGGTCGACGCCTGGGTCGTTGCCGCCGCCCGAAGTTGCGATGTCGAAGTAGATCGTTTCGCCGCCCGAGAGGCCGAGCGATGCAAGCGACAAGGTCCACGACACGAAGTTGCCACCCGTCGATGTACCGGTCGAGACGGAGTTGGTGAGGGTCGTGAAGTTGCCCCAGTCCCACGCGCTTCCCGTGTAGGAAACGAACTGAGCGTTGTTCGATGCTGCATCAACCCATGAGCCAACGAAGTAGTCGATGTTGCTCGTGAGGTTCACCGGACGGCTCCACGCATTCGACGAGGTGCCACCTGCGCGGACATCGATGAAGAGCATGTACTTCGTCCATGTGGCGAAGTCGCGCGTCTCAACGCTGAAGGTGATGTTGGTGCCGTCGTCCGACACTTGGCCCGACAAGATGTCGAGGTTGCCGAAGCCGGTGTCAAAGAGGTCGTTCTGAATGTCGTCGTAGAACTGCGAGTTGCCGCTGACGCCTGCTTGAGCGACCGAGGCAAGGCTTGCTGCGACGATGACGGAAGTGATCTTGAGCATGGAAACTCCGGATGAATGGAACAGGGACGACCGTCGGCACACTGAGCCTCGGCCATGGATGGAGGCGCAAAGCGCGCGCTCAACCGGTCACCGTTTCCTCGAATTTTGTTGAAATGACGCCAAGGTCCGCGAAAAAACAAACAGGACGCCCGAAGGCGTCCTGTTCAAGTTCAAAGTGCTGTGTGCGTTTGCGTTGCGTTGCGCGAGCTCCGGCACCTCAGCGGCGACGGCGGCCGGCCAGACCAGCGAGGCCGAGCAGCGCGATCGCGCCTGGAGTTGGCACCGTGGTGTACGCAAGGAAGCCGCCAGCGGTCGACGCAGTACCCCAACCTGGGGTCGCAGCATCCGAACGCGAGAGGTGATCGACGCCTGGATCGTTTCCGCCGCCCGAGGTCGCGATGTCGAAGTAGATCGTCTGGCCAGCGCCGACGCCGAGGGAGGCGAGCGACACGGTCCAAGTGACGGTGTTACCGCTCACAGAGTTCGTGAGGTACATCTCGCTGCCCCAGTTCCAAGCAGAGCCAGTCCACGAGACGAACTGCGAGTTGTTCGACGAGGCGTCAACCCACGAACCGATGTAATGCTCGATTTCGCGACCGCTGAGATCGACGGGACGCGACCACGCGTTCGAAGTGGTGCCGCCCGCTGCGGTATCGAAGTACATCATGTACTTCGTCCAAGTCTGGAAGCCGCGCGTGGTCACAGCGATGCTGAGATTCACGCCGTCATCCGACATATCGACGGAGGCGATGTCGAGGTTGTCGAAGCCGTTGTCGAAGAGGTCGAAGGTGCTATCGGTGTACACGGCAGCGTTGGCTGCTGTGGCGACGAAACCAACTGCGAGAAGCATGCATGCGCGCATTTGAAGATTTCTCCTACGAGATGGCGGGACTTTGGTCAACACACAGCGGTGCGACCGTGGACGGGGAACGGGAGGGAGTCCGAGGGACAGACCAATGGACTTGGCTGCACTCGGAATTGGACCCCAAGATCATGCCACGAGTGCCGCGGGTTCCAAGCCTCGACCACCGAAAATCGTGACAAGAAGTCCGAATTGCACTTGCGGGGTCGGCCAGTGAGCCCGACCAACACGACGATGGGAAAGGCGCGCGCGACTCGTTACCGGACAAATCTTGCGATCGCACGAGCTTTGGCGTGGGTTTCCGCGACCTCCGAGTTGGGTTCGCTTTCAACCACGATGCCGCAGCCCGCGTGGTATCGCACTTCCGACACGCCCTCGAGATCCGGTGCGCCAAGGTGTGCTGTTCGGATCGCCACATTGAGCACCGCGTGACCAGTGTGCGAAATGAAACCGATCGCGCCGCAATAGAAGCCGCGCGTCGCGCTTTCAAGTTCATCGATGATTTGCATCGCGCGGACCTTGGGCGCGCCTGTCACAGAGCCCGGCGGGAAGGTCGCGCGCAAGAGTTCAAACCACGACACATCATCGCGCAGCGTTGCTCGAATTTCTGCAACGCCGTGGTGGACGGTGGAATGCGTTTCCAGCACCCGCGCCGATTCAACGGACACCGAGCCGATCTGCGCCACGCGACCAAGATCGTTGCGCATCAGATCGACAATCATCGCAAGTTCTGCAGCGTCTTTCTCGCTTTCAAGGAGTTCGCGCGCATCTGTGGTCGCCGGTCGTGTTCCCTTGATCGGACGCGTCACGATTGCACCGTCAGGTTGGACGCGGAGAAACAGTTCCGGACTCATCGAAATGATGCAGCCACCATCAGGAAGATCAATCGAGGCGCCAAACCATGCGCCGTTCGAAGCGATCGCAGCGCGCGCAAAACTACGCCGACAGCCGGTGAGTCGCGTGGTGAATCGACGCGCGATATTGGCTTGAAACGCGTCGCCTGCGCGAATGTACTCGACCGTGCGCGCGACATTTCCCGCATACACGCTATCGCCGATGTCACAACGAAGCGGTTCGAGCGACCATGCTGGCGAAGTTGTCGTGTGAGGTGTGGTGCGAGGTGTGGTGCGAGCGATTGTTTCGAGTGCTGGCGGCGTACCAAGCGATTCCAAGGCGCCAGTGGCGTGATTGAAGAGCCACGCATCTTCGCACCAGTACAACACAGCGCGAGGCGCGCGGGCGTGTTCCGGTGTCGACACTTTCGCATCGCGTGATTCGCACACACTTTCTGGCTCAAACGCAGTGCCGAGTTCATAGCCGAAAGCAACAATCCAGCCTCCGCGAAATGGGCATGCGTGACTGCTCTCGTGAGTGTTCTCGTGATGACTGTTTCGATGAATCCCGCGCGCGAACTGCTTCGCATGACGCGGTGTGCGCGCAAGAGCCGATTCGAGCGTGCGTAAGGTGTCGGCGTCTGAAGCGCCGCCATCAATCACAACCACCGACGACGGTAATCCGAAGATACTCCAACCGTTTTGCTCGCTTTCACCACCGCCCGAGACCAACGCAGCAAGCGGAAGGTGCTTGGGCCAACGAAGCAAAATGTCGGCCGCGCACAACGGCGTTTCGCGCGTCTGCGTCGAGGACGGGTGATGTGCGAACGCTTCAATCACAGGCGCGATGGTAGGGGTTGCACGCTCTGCGGCAGCATGCGCGAGCCGCATTTGGCTGTGATAGGCCTCTTTCTCGGCGATTCCGCTCGGTCGCGCGATCTGTACACTCTCCGACCCTCTGCGGCGGGAAGACGCCGCGTACGCACACACATGGAATCACACACCAATGGCGAGCAAGAAGAAGGCGAAGCCCTCGAAGCAGGGCAAGGCCAAGAAGTCAGAGAAGTCGAAGAAATCTGGCAACTCCAACAAGGCATCGAAGTCTGCTGGCAAGGTCAAGGTCGGCAAGATGGTCTTCTACTTCGGTGAAACGAAGTGCGAAGGTCACGCTGGTCAGAAGATGCTGCTTGGCGGCAAGGGCGCGAATCTCGCAGACATGGTCTCGATCGGCCTGCCGGTTCCGCCGGGCTTCACCATCACCACGGACACCTGCGCCGCGTATTACGACTGCGGAGGCAAGTTGCCGAAGGGCTTGATGGATGATGTGCAGAAGAACATCAAGATGCTCGAGCGTGAGCTCGGCAAGAAGTTCGGTTCCGACTCGAACCCGCTGCTCGTTTCGGTGCGCTCCGGCGCTGCCGTTTCGATGCCGGGCATGATGGACACCGTCCTCAACCTCGGCCTCACTGATAAGGCTGTCGAAGGTCTTGCGAAGGGAACCGGCAATCGCCGCTTCGCGTTTGACGCCTATCGCCGCCTCATCAACATGTTCGGCGATGTTGTGATGGGCGTTGATCACCACAAGTTCGAGCACGCCTTCAGCGCGATCAAGACGAAGTACGGCGTGAAGGAAGACACGCAAGTTCCGACCGAAGGTCTCGAAGAACTCGTCGCCGAATACAAGAAGGTCTACAAGGATCAAGTCGGCGCAGACTTCCCGCAGGATCCGATGCTGCAACTTGAACACGCGATCAAGGCTGTGTTCAGTTCGTGGAACGGTGAGCGCGCGATTGAGTATCGCCGCATTCAAGAGATTCGCGGCCTCAATGGCACCGCAGTCAACGTGCAGGCGATGGCCTACGGCAACATGGG
>JASGCF010000143.1 GCA_030054275.1 Limnohabitans sp.
ACTCCGGATACGAGGCAAGCGCCGTCGACCACACCTTTGCAAGTTTCGGCGGCCTTTTTGCGACCGTCAAAGCGATGATCTTCAACACCTACGCCAATCCAAATGCGAAGGCGCGGCTTGCCGAGGAAGCGAAGAAACCACACGGGCCAGCACTGCACTTGGTGCAACTTGGACTTGCCGAGGATGTGGGCGGTGAAAGTTCATCCGATGGCTCTGCGTCGGGCCGGCGAAAGATTCGGCTGAAGCAAACTGCGTAAGCATCGCATCGGGCGGGGGATAGGCGTTGCCGCATGCACGGCTTCTCGTCCTTCGCGTTGTGCACATCCTGTCGATCGTTCTTCCCGTATCGCCTCAATCGCGTCCCGCTGCGAAACTCCCATCCATGCCGTTCCGATCAGGATCTATCTCGTATCGCCGCTTCTCGGTTTCAGGCGAGACGCCGAATCTTCTCGACGCCAAGGTGTACGACGCGCTGCGTGAGCACGCACTTGGTGAACTTGAACCGATCAAACCTGGCGAAACGCATGTAGGTTGGACGGCCGGCCGCCACTTGTTTGATCGCTCGTTCGACTACGAACGGCTTGGATTTGGCGGAGGCATGATGCTCGGGTTGCGCACGGACACGGTGCGCATTCCGCCAGAAATCAAGCGCGCCTATATCGCGATGGCTGAAGACGCGCGCGTGGAAACCTCGAAAGATGGTGGTGCCTACCTTTCCCGCACTGGAAAGAAGGAGGCTCGCGAGGATGCGCTTCGGCGTATCGACGAGGAGATTGCAGAGGGTCGCTATCGGCGTCCGAAGCACACCCCGATCTTCTGGGATTTCGCAAAATCCACGATGTACGCGCCGATTTCGGGCGACACCGAGGTGCAGGCCCTTCGTCGACTGGCCGCAGACTCGCTTGATCTTCAGGTCAATATTCGTTCCGCCGGAACGATTGCGCTCGACATACTTGCTGCCAAAGGTCGCACAGCCGATTACGACGATCTGCGTGCAGAGCCACTCTCAAGCGCGCCGCCTGACATCGAACGCGCGCGTGAAGACGGATCTCGTGCGTCTGCGGATCGTCCCGAACTTCCGTGGACAGCGCAGGAACCGCAAGATTTTCTTGGAAATCTCTTTCTCTTCTGGCTGTGGTGGCACTGTGACACGCGCGAGGGTTTGGTGGAAACCGCGGACGGTGAAGTCGCGATTGTGATGGATCGCGTGCTTGATCTTGAGTGCGCGTGGGGGCTCACAGGACGCACAAGTGTGCGTTGCGAAGGGCCAACGCGTCGTGCCGAAACAGCAAGAGCCGTTCAACTCGGAAAGTGGCCGCGCAAGATGGGTCTGACGCTTTCGAGCTTTGGTCGCGTGTGGGAATGCACCTTGCAGGGCGATCGCCTGGAAGTTTCGGGATTGAAACTTCCGAAACCCGAGGAAAAACCGCAGTCGATGCGGCTTTTGCTTGAAGAACGACTCGATAGTTTTGCCACCTTCGACGCAGCCCTCATGTCGATGTATCGCGCCTTCATCGATGAGCGTACTTCGCCTTCGTGGCCAACCCGTCGTGCAGAAATGCGCGCGTGGATTGGTGAACTTGGCGCGACGCGCAAACTCGTTCCGGTTGGCGCGTGAAAGGCACGGGGAAGTGCACGGGGAAGTGCACGGGGAAGTGCACGGGGAAGTGCACGGGGAAGTGCACGGGGAAGTGGAACTTTTGTCGAGCGTTCACGAGCGTGTCGCAGCGTCGCTCTCGCGCACGCGAGCGATGAACTCGCGAATTTTCTCGTGATCTTTCACTCCGCGTGATGATTCAACGCCGCTTGAGATGTCGACGCCGCTCGGTCGTGCAACGCGCAGCGCGTCTTGGATGTTTTCGGCGTTCAATCCGCCCGCAAGCAGCGCGCGCGCACGCTGCGCATCGGGTAGCGCGCTGAATTGCGCATGATCAAACGCGATACCACTTCCAGCGTCCGGTCCGTCCACGACGACGCGAGAAACGAACTTCGACGAGAGCCACAATGCCGTTGATTCCGGCGAAAAGTGCAGGCCTTTCCAAATTTCCCACGGCGCAGCACCCTCTGCAAATGGGCGCAGGTCTTCAAGCGACTCGTTGCCGTGAAACTGCACGATCGAGAACGCATCGAGCGCAGCGCGGGTTTCTTTCTCAAGTGGGAGTCGTACGACCGCGACAGGCATCGCACCGGCGTCCGTGATTGCATTGGCAAGACTTGGCGCAGCGTGCGGTTCGACGAAGCGCGGACTCGTTGACACAAGCACCACACCCACGAAGTCAGCGCCGACTTCGGCAGCGACTGTTGCGGTGCTCGCGTCGCGCACTCCGCAAATTTTGATGAGCGTCTTCTTCATGCAAACTCCATCGTGTCACTTCGTTCATCGTTGCGTCTCGGCTGCGCACTCGGCGCGCAGCGTCGCAAGAAGTTCAGCGCGTGCACCGTCAAGTGTCTGTTCGCGAAAGGGCTCGAGCGTGAGGAGTGCAGCGCGCTTATCTCCGAGTCGTCGCACTTCGATCGCTGCGAGCAACAGTCGTGCATCGTCGCTTGCTGGATGCGAGCGGAAACGCTCAAGGAATCGGCGGTACGCCTGCGCGGCGAACGCGTGGTTCTCGGCACGCGCGAACTCGGTCGCAACATCAAGTTGGATCTCGGCAGGAAGTGTCGCCTCTCGATTTTCCCCGAGAAGTTCCTCATACAACTGCGCAGCGAGCACATAGTCACGCTCGCGATGCGCAGCGGCGATGGTCATGCGCAGCGTGCGGTGCCTTTCCGATTCTTCGGGTGCACTTCCTCGCGCCACGCGCCGCGCGACAGCCCCGTCTGCGCCGCTCACACCAAAGGCGTCTGCAGCGCTCCGAAGCTCGCGTCTGCGTCGCCATTGCTTCAGCAGAAAGAAGAGATCGAAATCGTTGCGCGGCAAGATGCCCGTACCGAGAAGGAAGAGTGCCACCACAAGCCCGAAGAGGAGTCCGGAGAGGTGCGCGATGGTGCCCACGCGCGAGTACCGAAGACCAGAAACATCGAGCAGGGTGTTGACAAAATCGATGGCTGCGTAAAGCCCGAGAAGCCACGAGGCACGCATGGCGACACGCATCGGGGGAAGGAGCCAGAACCCGTGGACGATGCCACGGGGATGGAGTGCGAGGAACGCGCCGGCGACCACCGAGACCGAGCCACTGGCCCCGATGGCAGATCCGCCCGAAATCGCAACTTGGAGAAGTCCGGCGAGCGCTCCGCCAACGAGATAAAGCGCCGTGAATCCAAGCCGACCAAGCCGAGCCTCTACCACGCTGCCGAACGCCCAAAGGAAGATCATGTTCCCGAGAACATGCGTGAAAGAGTTGGGATCGTGCAGGAACTGGTAACTGATTGGTTGCCACCAACGCATGCCGCGCCATGGCAGCGCGCCGAACTCAAGCAGTGCCCCGAGGTCAAGGTTGCCCCGCCGAGCGAGTAGAGCGGAGCCAAAAGCGATCACAAGATTGACCGCCACCAAGCACGGGACGACCAGCGGTCGGTGCGCACCTTGGAGGTTGGTCCCAAGTGGGATGAACATGCGGGAAAGGTATCGGCGGAACGCATGCGCGTGCGGGGTGTTTCGATTCTCACTGTCCGAGGCTCGCAACGCCTCGTGACTGCACTCTTATCCGCTAGCATCGTCGCCCCGCGCATCTTGGCGAGAGGGTCAGACGAACGGACCCGCCCGCAAAGCAATGCGGTGCGCCGCGTGCGGCGAACATCCGAAGGGCTGAGAGATGACCACCACAGCAAGCGCGGCACCGAGCGCCGCAGAAGTCAAGCCGATTGCAATGACTACGACAGCACCGATTGCGCCGTTCTACGACAAGGGTCTTGCCAACACCATCGCTGCCGACACGCAGATGTCATTCATCGATGGCGGTAAGGGTGTGCTTGAGTATGTCGGTATCGATATCGACACCCTCGCGCGCAACTCGACCTACGAGGAAACGGTCTATCTGCTGTGGAATCGCAAACTTCCGACGCAGGCTGAACTCGACGCGCTCAAGAGTGCACTCCAAGCCGAATACGAGATCCCTGACGCGATCTACGACATGATCAAGTCGTTCCCGAGGGACGCGGTGCCGATGCATGCGCTGCGAACGCTCGTGTCTGCGCTTGCGCTGCATGACAAGGATGCCGAGTCAAGCGAGACCAACGCTGCAGGCATCGACCGCGCCAAGCGACAATCGCTGCGGCTCGTCGCAAAGACCCCAACGCTGATTGCGAACTTTGATCGGCACCGTGCTGGGAAAGCGTTCGTGCGACCGAACAAGTCGTTTGACATCGCGACGAACTTCCTCTGGATGCTGAACGGCGAGAAGCCCACGGAAGCGATGGCGAAGGGCCTCGATGTGTGCCTCATTCTGCACGCAGACCACGGGCTCAACGCTTCGACCTTCGCCGCGCGCGTCACGATTGCGACCCTCTCCGATATGTACAGCGCGATGACCACGGCTGTCGGCACGCTGAAGGGCCCGCTCCACGGCGGCGCGAACGAAGAAGTCATGATCATGCTCGACGAAATTGGTTCGATCGAGAAGGTTGATGACTATGTCAAGGGCAAACTCGAGCGGAAGGAGCTCATCATGGGCTTCGGTCACCGCGTCTACAAGGCGTACGATCCGCGCGCGACCTACCTCAAGACTTTCGCGAAGCAAATCGCATCCGATACTGGCAATTTGCGACTCTTCGAGATGAGCCAGCGCATTGAGGGCATCGTGCTCGCAGCGAAGGCGGACAAGGGCATCTTCCCGAATGTCGACTTCTATTCAGCGACGACCTACCACTGCCTCGGCATCAAGACTGATCTCTTCACCTGCATGTTCGCCCTGAGCCGCATGTCTGGTTGGTGCGGACACTGCATCGAGCAGTTGATGGACAACCGTCTCATTCGCCCGCAGGCGAAGTACAACGGACCACACGCGGCGACCTACACGCCAATGGCGCAGCGCTAGTGCAGTGCTTGCGCGAGTGATTGCGCGAGTGATTGCGAGCAGTTCGTTCCTTGGTCTCTGCAAAAGGCCTCAGCGTGTGCTGAGGCCTTTCGCGTTGATGGTCGGATGTCGCTGCGCGTCTACCTTTACGGCTGCGCTTTCAGCGGCTTGGGTGATTGTGGATAGAGCAGCACGCGATCGTGACAAAGCAGAATGATGTCGTTCGCGCCGTCACCAGTGAGGTCGCCCACAAGCGCCATGCTTGGCTCGAATTCGCGTGGTTCGCCAGCTTGAAAGAGCCGCGTTTCGAACACCTTGAAGCGTGTCATCGGCAAGAGATTTCCACTCTCGCTGAAACTCAGAATGCCGAGCGTTTGTTCACCTGCATCCAGTGCGACAAGATCAAGGAATCCATCGCCGTTGACATCGCCAGCGGTCAATTCGTGGTCAACCTGCTGCGTGCGGTCTGCTCGGAAATTGGCGCGCTCCTCAAGTTGTAGTCGACCGCCGTCCAATCGAGCGATGGCGAAGCCGTCATCGCCGACAAGTAAGACATCCGCGGATGTCCCTCCGCTGAAGTTCCCTGCGCGCACAGGCCCAAACTTGAACCCTGTGACCGGATGCTCATCGGATTGGGCCCAAGCGCCTGCTGCGCTCTTTGCGAACACGGCAAGTTCGTTGTTCTCGCGATCTGCTGCAACAAGTTCGTCACCGCGCACCGTCAGTGCAACCAACTTTGCATCTGGTCGCGATGCGTTCATCTGTGCAATCACTTGCCAACCCGGCGGATTTGCACTTGGCGCGTATCGCAGGGCGCGAATGAAATTGCGATCTGCGACGACCAGTTCCTTCTTGCCATCACCATCGACATCAAATGCAACAGAGTTGCCTGCATTCGCTGCTTGTGCCAAACCAAACTGCGCCATGTCCTTTGACTCGCGCAACTCAAAGGTTGATTTGCCGTCCTTCTCGACGGATTGCAGCATGGACATGGGCTTGTCGGTTGTGAAGAGTAAGAGGTCCGTGCGGCCGTCTTGATCTGCATCAAGTGCAAGCACAGCGTCCGGACCTTTCACCAATGCACCAAGCTTGATGACTTCTGAAGCAGGGCTTGCGCCGCCTTCGACTGGCGCAACAGGAAGCAATTCCAGTTGATAGTTGCGACCATCTTTGGTCACGACTGCTGCACGCGGCCCAGATTCGAGCCGGACGAGCGACAAGACGGCAGGGGTCGCGCCTGGGGAAAGCGGCAAGGCTGTCGGAAACGACAGCGCACCGTTGCTCCACGCGCTTCGGCCAACGACGCCTTCCTTTTCTGACAGGACGAACACTTCGTCACCGGGCTTCCCGTCGACATCGCCCAGAGCAACCGCATCGATCTCGGCAAAACTCGGTTGGGCAACGCCGGGTTGTAGTCCGCGACCTTTCTGTTGGCGATAGATCGTCACAGCACTCGCAGTGGGGTCGCTTGCGATCACATCGCTCAGTCCGTCTCCGTCAACATCGCCGACCGCGTAGGTACGCTTTTTTCCGCTCGCTGCCGAGAACACCTCCAGCGCTGCGTCGCGTGAGCCTGACGCGTCCTCCACCAGCTCTTCAACAACAACGCGCTTGGATTGTCGCTCGATGCGCGCGAGCAGATCTTTCTTTGCGCCAGGTAATCTGAGGGCGGTGACTTCCCGCAGTGGTGGCATTTCAAAGCGGCGCTGTGAACCGAGTCGCTTCATCGTGGCACCGTTCGCAGCGGTTTCGGAACTCGCGAGCCAAAGTCGAACCGGCGCCGTACTTTCTGGCGCGACGCCAACAAGATCGTTCGAGCCATCTCCGTCAAAGTCGCCGACCAACAACGCAACCACCGCGTCGCCCGAGGCAAGTTCAATCGGGTCGCCGAGTTTCGAGCCATCCATTGGCCACACCATCACTTGGCCAGCGACGATCGCGGCGAGATCAGGCTTGGCATCGCCGACGAGATCGGCAACCACGAAGCCGTCGCGACTCTGCGTCAGGCCCTTTTGCGGAATGCGTCGCTCGACTTCAAAGACGCCAGGTTTCGTTTGGCGCAGAAACACAATCGTGCCCGGTTGGCCCGCGTAGATGATGTCGAGCAGGCCGTCGCCGTTGAAATCGAACGGCGCGATGGCATTGATCTGATGTGAAACTGGAATCTCGATGCGTCGGAACCGCCAGTGCGGTGGCACTTCGTTGACCGCAGTCGTGAGCGCTGCTGGGTCATCCGGCGTGGCGCCAGGCTTTTGAACATGAAGTTCAATGCGGCTTTTGAAATTGTTGGCGATCGCGAGGTCCTCGCGGCCGTCACCATCAAAATCGCCAAGGGCCACTGGCCCAGCCTTGGGATCGATCTTGACCACTTCAAGTCCGTCGAAACCGAAGTGGCCTGCATTCTCGGTGTCCTGCGCCAACGCCCGAGTGGTCATGAGCGAGGTTGTGAGGGATGTCGCCAACGCAACGGGGGCGATTGCAAGAAGGGCGACAAGTCGATGGCGTGTCTCAGGCATGTTGATGAACTCGGTACGGGTTCGGGATGCGTTGATGCGGAGCGCGGATTTCTTCGGTTGGTCATGCCGCGCATGTTTGGTCGCAGGCAACGCCGTGGTGGGTGGGTATAGTACGAATCCGGCCATGTTTCTGACACGATCCGCAGCGCTTATTCCGCGAAGGAACTCCGTCATGTTCGCACGAAACCTCTTCAGCACCATTGGTCCCATCTGCGCGTGTGCCGTCGCGGGTTCTGTCGCGGGTTCTGTCGCGGGTTCTGTGGACGCCTTCGCTGTCACGGCGCACGCAGTCGATCGCTTCGTTGCGGTGGCATCGGTGGCACCGATGGCACCGATGGCACCGATGGCATCGGTGGCGACGCAGGCGGCGGATGGCAGCACCGATCTCAACAGCACGATCGTGAAGTTGAAGTCTGGCGCGTCGGTCGAAGGCCGTTTGCTCAAGCAGACAGATCGCCGCGTTTGGATCGATGTCGGCGCGGATGTCTTGAGTTTCTCGATGGATGATGTCGCGACCGTGACTTCTGCCAGTGGAACCTCAAGCGTCTCGTTGAAGCAAGACACCCTGTTCTCAACGGCAGTTGGACTCTCTGAA